>JAHDCK010000263.1:3383-6881 GCA_020629915.1 Saprospiraceae bacterium | reverse complement strand
GAAATTAAAAAATCGTTCAAAGTATTTTAAAGATTATTGTGGCCGGTTACTTAATCAAATTAAACCGCATAAAAGCCTGCTTGTTGTTTGTGTCAGGTGGGACACCTGACACGAAAGGTTCTTTTCCTGTCAGGTGTCTCACCTGACAGTTTCAGGGCTCGATGGCTTGCTTTATTTGGCGATTGTTTTTGACTACCTGCTTAAGGTTTAAAATGAAAGAATCTTCCTTTCCGCATTCTTCATTCTGCATTTTAAATCAAATTTCTATCATCCCCGTTTTAAAATCCCTCCACCAACGGATATTTCTCTTCTATAAATGGACATTTATTTCAGATAAAATGACAAAAAAGGGGCAAAACCAATCTAAAATTTCACCATAATCGTGTCACAAATTTCTTTAACATTTAAAAAGTGACCTTTTCGATACTTTGTCGTAATTGCCTAGAAATTTGTCGAAGTGAATTGCGCTGTGCCCGCTTTTCCCGCAACTTTGTTCTATCAGTTTTACAAAATTTTTTATTAAAACATGCAACCTTAAAAAATTAAACTTGTCATTCTGATAAACCAATTACAAAAACCAAATTTTATTTTTTAATTTAAAAACTTATAGAACCATGTTAAAATCATTTTTTTCTTTCGCAGTCGTTTTGATGAGTATTCATTTTGGATTTGCTACCGGTAACTTTAACACTCCGACAACAAATTCCCATTCTGAAACTACCGTCACAAAAAAGATGTCCCTTAATGCTACTATCGCTCAATTGGAAACACACCTTATCGCAGGAAACTGGACAGAAAATAAAAACGACCACACACACACAGATTATCACTTCCACGATTACGGAATGGTAGATATGATTACTACAAAAGCAAATGGGACAACTACCATGAACAGTGCACTTTGGACTATTGAATCACACGAAGAACAGGTTTACCTTGTATTGACACAACCTCCTGCCAATGATATTACTTTCCATGAAATCTCAATGTCGGGTGATGATATGATTTTATCCGGAAAAAGTAATCTGGATACCAAAGTATTGATGCCAACAGCCATTAAAAATAATGCTGGGGTTATCAAAAAAGTAAAAAAATCAGTTACCGGTACCTGGAAAATCGAAGCTCCAAGTAATGAAAATTATATGAAATACTATTTCCACGAAAACGGAACTTTCTCCTTTTCAATGGGTAACAAATCCGTAAATATTTCTGAGGAAGGCGTTTGGGAAATTAGCAGTGACGGAAAATACATTATGTTTTACATCACTAATAATGACAAAGAGCAGGTTACTTCCAGAACTTCTGTTGCCAGAATAATCAGTGCTTCGGATGATACTTTGAGATTAGAGAAAACAATTACAATACCTGATTTTGAGAATATGTTCTCAAAAGAAAACCAAAAATTCACCTTAAAGCGCACCCGTTAGTTTCAATTGTAATAGTTAACCCAATTTGCGGATAATGAAAGGAAAAAAGGAGGATTTTATGAGAAATCTATTATTTCGATTTAAAATACGACGTTTTTCCTTTCTTTTTAAATTATCCGCAAATTGTAATAGTTAAGGTTCGGTAGCCATAATGAAAAGTGAAGCATAACCAATACCGAACTAAGTGATTTGCTTGTTCCGCATCGCTGCTAAAGAGTAGGGATGCGGATTTTTTTTATTCCCCCTTTGTAAAGTATTTAATCAACTTCCGGGTAGCAGATTTGCCGATGAGGGTTTCTAATTCCTGGGGCGTAGCTTGTTTTATTTTCTTGACAGATTTAAAATGCACTAATAACTTTTGTGCTGTTTTATCTCCGATGCCCGGAATTTGGGTGAGTTCTGTTTGGGTGAAATCCTTGGAGCGTTGGTTGCGGTGGAAGGTGATGGCAAAACGGTGCGCCTCGTTCCTTGCCTGCTGTATCAACTTCAGGGATTCAGATTTTTTATTTATATATAACGGAATAGAATCATTGGGAAAAAAGATTTCTTCCAGCCGCTTAGCAATACCGATTATCGTAACTTTATCTTGTATATTTAATGCTTCTATACTTTTCATGGCTGCGCTGAGTTGTCCTTTTCCCCCATCGATAATGATGAGCTGCGGCAAGCTCTTTTCCTCAGCGATCAATCGCTTGTATCTTCTATAAACAACTTCTTCCATCGAGGCGAAATCATCTGGTCCCTTGACGGTTTTGATATTGTAATGCCGGTAATCCCGCTTGGCCGGACGAGCATTCCTAAATACCACACAAGAAGAAACCGGATGACTCCCCTGCATATTTGAATTATCAAAACATTCTATATGTATTGGCACGGCTTCCATCTGCAAATCTTCTTTCACCTGCTTCAAAATTCGCTCTGCACTCGTTTGTTGATTCTTTCGGGCGAGTTCCTGCTTTTGTTTTTGAAATTTAAAATACTGGACGTTTTTCTCGGAGAGATCCAGCAGTTTTTTCTTGTCGCCAATTTTCGGAACCGTTACAGTTATATTTTTATCTAATAATTTTATTTTAAATGGAACGATAATCTCCGAAGCATTGCTGTTAAATTTTTCCCGCAACTCCGTCAGCGCATACCACAACAAATCTTTCTTTTCATCATTTAAATTATGCGTCATTTCCAATGTATGGGTATGGATGATTGCACCTTCCAGCACTCTCAAATAATTCACATACGTCATTTTTTCATCCATATCAACAGAGAAAACATCTACATTCCTAATCGTCGTACTCACTACGGTGGACTTCCCCTGATAATCCTCAAATGCCTGTAATTTTTCCTTGACAGATTGTGCTTTTTCAAATTCGAGATTCTCGGCATATCTGGCCATCTCCGCCTTGAGATTATTCCGAACGGAACCCAACTTTCCACTCAACATATTTTTTATTTGTATAATTTTTTCATTATACGCTTCTTCTGTTTCTAGTGCCGTGCAAGGGCCCTTGCAGTTTTTGATATGATACTCCAGGCAAACTTTAAACTTTCCTTTATTGATATTTTCTTCAGATAAATTAAAATTACAAGTCCGCAACTGAAACAATTTTCGGATCAATTCCAAAATAACATTCACCCTCGTTTTACCCGTATAAGGCCCGAAGTAAGTCGAACCATCCCGAATCACCCGCCGGGTAATAAATACCCTGGGGAAACGCTCATTTTTTATACATATATAAGGATAAGTCTTTCCATCCTTGAGTTGGACATTGTAACGGGGCTGGTATTTTTTTATGAGTGTACTTTCGAGCAGAAGCGCGTCCACCTCCGTTTCCACAATAGTGTATTCCACCCGAACCGCATTTTTTACCATGACACGGGTCTTTCGTGCCTGATGTTTTTTACTTCCAAAATAAGAGGCAATTCGATTCTTGAGATTTTTTGCCTTGCCTACGTAAAGGATTTCATCCTCATTCCCGAAGAAGCGATAGACGCCCGGATCTTTGGGCAGCGTGGGTAACAGTTTTTTATAATCTTCGGTTGTCATTGAGGAGGTGAGACAGAGGTATATTTTTTA
>JAHDCK010000263.1:0-3283 GCA_020629915.1 Saprospiraceae bacterium | reverse complement strand
CCATCATCAAAATCATCTTCCTCTTCCTCCTCATTCGGTTCTTCCGCAGGCGGAGCCTCCTCCTCCGGCGCAGACTCCGGTTCCTCCTCAGGCATTTCTTCCTCCTCAAAATCATCCCCAAAATCTTCCTCAAAATCATCTGCTCCATCTCCGAAGTCATTCACAAATTCCTCATCCTCTGTTTCAAAGAAACCCTCGTCCTTGGGTGCCTCATTGGATTTATACACATCGCAATCCATTTCAATTTCCAGGTCGCGTTTAGGCTCCGAAAATCTCAGGTTTACATTATAATTCAAAGAAGTATCCTTCTCAATTTTCTCCATCAAATTCACAAAAATCGGTCGCGCCATTCTCGCCCCTTGCCCCAGGCCCAACGTTCGGAATCGAATCCAGCGATCATCACCACCGACCCAAATCCCGGCAATGAGTTGCGGATTGATACCAATAAACCAACCATCGGCGTGCTCGTTGGTTGTCCCGGTTTTTCCACCCATATCACTCCTCAATCCACCAAACCCGGCAGAACCCTGCACCACTTTGCGGAGCATATCCACCATCACATAATTGGTTTGCTCATCCAAAACGGGTTTGTCTTTTCCTTCCCGGCTCGGCTGATAAATCGTATTGCCGTTCCGATCTTCAATTCTGTCAATATAAGTCGGGCGATTGTAAACGCCATTGTTCGCAAAGGTGGTATAAGCACCTGTCATTTCAAAAACCGACAAATCCGTCGCCCCCAAACAAATCGAAGGTTGCTTCGGTACCCGATGACTGTGTGGGTCTTTCGGATTTTGCAGGGACACATCAATTCCCATTTCCGAAACGAGTTCGCGGACGGGTTCCGGGCTGCCGATTTGATCCATCAGGAAGGCAGAAACCGTGTTTTTAGATTCCCGGAGGCCGCGCTGAAGCGTATACATTTCACCCGTATATTCTCCATCCGAATTTTTAGGCGTCCAATCATCTTTCAGATGAAATTTTTCTTTATATAAAGTAACTGGTAAGTCCGGGATTTTATAACAAGGAGAAAAACCGAGCTTGTCAATCGCCGTAGCATACACAAAAGGCTTAAAGGTAGAACCTACCTGCCGGGAAACTCTTGGATTGACGTGGTCGTATTTAAAATGTTGAAAATCCGTTCCTCCTACCCAGGCGAGGACATTTCCATTTCGGGGATCAACGACGAGCATGCCCGTTTGTAAAAACATCCGGTAATGCTTGAGGGAATCCATCGGTGTCATGTTGACGGTTTCTAATGCCTGACCATCTTTAGATAGAATCTCCATTTCGGAAGCTGCATTAAATTGTTTATCCGCTTCTTTTTCCAGAGCCTCACATTGTGTTTTCAATTCATCCCAAAGTGAACTGCTGATTATTTTCGGATAGGTATCCGCTTGTTTGTCCGAGACAAACCCACGCTTCTTCCATCTTTTTAATATATTTTTATTTTTTGCAATATTATACAGCCGATCAATATCTGCATCCCTCAAGGACATATCAAATTCCTTGCGAATATCTGCCAGCACTTTATCCAAATATTTTGAACGGAGCGTTTGGTAGCGTTCGGTCGCTCGCATGGTTTTTTTCAGGCTTTTCATCCGCAGGGCGATGTCCCGATCTTCGGTTTTGTCCGTTTTATAGGTCCAGGGATCTTGATTTTTCCAGTGCTTGAAAAATTTGGGTTGCAATTCCTTGATATGTTCAATAGCTGCTTCCTCGGCGTAGCGTTGTATTTTAGAATTTATTGTCGTATAAATTCTAAGACCATCCTTATGCACATCGTAAGTCGTTCCATCCGGACGCTTGATGCCTTTTAAAATGGCCTTGACTTCCTTCCTCAATTCTTCTCTAAAATAAGGGGCAAGTCCTTCCTTATGATCCGCTCTTTTAAATTTGGTCAAATCTACCTCCAACACCCGAAGGGAATCGTATTCCACCCTGGTCAACATATCATTTTTAACCATTTGTTTTAAAACGACCTCTCTTCGCTTCAAGGCTTTCTCCGGAAATTTCTTTGGGTTGAATAAAGCCGGATTTTTCAACATTCCAACCAACATAGCGGCTTCTTCTACCTTTAGAGAATCTGGCGTTGTATTATAATAGGTCTCCGAAGCCGATTGAATCCCGTAAGCCCCATACAGAAAATCAAACTGGTTGAGATACATCGCCATGATTTCCTGCTTGGTATAACTTCTTTCCAGCTTGACCGCTGTGATCCATTCTTTCAACTTCGTGGTTCCGATCACCCAGGCTTTGGAAATTGGATTCATGCCACTCGTATTCGGGCGATCGTATAATAATTTGGATAATTGTTGGGAAATCGTACTTCCCCCACCCTTCGGACTCAAAGTCGCCAGTCCATAAACGACCCGACCCATCGCCTCGAAGTCAATTCCGCTATGCGAGTAATATCTTTCATCCTCCGTAGCGACGAGCGCATTCACCACATTCGGCGACAAATCAGCATAGGCCACCGGCACTCGATTTTGAATATAAAAACGTCCGATCACTTCATCATCAGAAGTAATGACTTCACTTGCGGTATTACTTTTCGGATTTTCCAGCTCCTCGAAGGTAGGCAGCTTATGGAAAAAATTCAGGTACAAAAACAACCCGGCTACACTCAGCATTCCACCCAGGAAAAGCACCCACATCCAACGGACGTATTTTTTGTAGGACGATTGCCGTTCTGCCCGATAGGACAAGTTCTTTTTGGGCTTGGGCTGTACAGGTTGTTTTGGCTTATCTCCAAAAGCGTTTAAATCCTTACTTTGATTTTCCTGGTGATCCATAAGTGGTAGTTTTAAATATTGAACATGCTGAAACAGATGTTCTAAAACGTTTAGGGGTTTGATTAATTTTCTGGTTCTTCGAAAAAATAGATTTAAGGACTTACGAGGTCAGTATACAAAATTAACAGATGTATGTGTTAAATCATAAACATAACGGGCATTTTAACCATATAGTTTTCCACAATTACAGGCAGGGAAAGCATTGATTGGTTCTTTTGATTTAAATTTGCGCCCTTGATATGATTATAAAAAAACTAAAAGAGTGTTTGGGCTTGACGGATTTAAAGAAAAATAATCCTCCTTTGATTGAAAAAGAGGATTATTATATCGAAAATAACAAATACGTTTTCACTGAAAAATACCACCTGAAACGAGGCAACTGCTGCGGTAATTTTTGTCGGCATTGTCCTTATGATCATGTGAATTGTGTGGAGGATTAAATCTTCCCATTCACCACTTTCATCACAGTCGCTTCCAATTTATCCGCCTTT
>JAHDCK010000262.1 GCA_020629915.1 Saprospiraceae bacterium | reverse complement strand
AAAAATTCGGCGGTTAATTATTTAATCTCATTAAGTTTGTTGTACAAAAAAAGACCGTCCCTACTCCAAGACGGCCCTTTTCAAACAACACCTAAGGTTTCTTTCCTACATTAAGGAATTCGACCTTGGGACTCTACCGGTTACCAGCCGGCTTGAGTTTTTTACATAAACCTTAACCAATTTTCAAGGAAGCATTTTGTTTTTCATAAAAAAACTCAAATACTTCTCAGAAAAAACTTTTTTGTTTTTCATTACATAACAAAGATAAAGGCAAGATTTTCCATGTAAAACTTTTTGCGTTCAATGGAAACAGGACTGCGGTGAATGTTCATTTTTATGAGGTAAACAGTTTTTATAAATTACGGAGCAGAACATTTTTGCGGTGAATGGTAAAAAAAATGCGGTGAATGGTTTTGAGAACCATTCACCGCATAACTTTTATTACCATAGTGGGTTATTACTTAAATTTCCGCACGGATTGCTGTAGTTTATCCTTATTAGAACGACTGATCGGGATGCGATGCCCGTCTATTTCCAGAGTGTTGATTTGAAAATTGATGGCTTCGATTTTTTCCAGGTTGATGATATAGGAACGGTGTACCCGCATATAGGTTTCTTCCGGCAATTGGGACTCCATATCCGACAAACGCATTCGCGTCGTGAATTTTTCCTTGCCCTTGAGGTGGACATTGACGTAATCCCCATCTGCTTCGAGGAAAAGAATTTCGTTGATGAATACCTTTTTATAAGCTCCTTTTTTCTTAAAAAACAGATAATCTTTTAATATAAATTCGTCCTCGCTTTGATCTTCACCTAATTCATTTTCCACGTCTGTGACGGGATTGGGTTTGAGGCTTTGGATGGCCAGAGCAATAGCAGATTTCAGGGAATATTTATTCACGGGTTTGACGAGGTAGCCGACCATATTGGATTTTTGAGCCTGCTTGTAATGCTCCTCGTCACCATAGCTGGTAATAAAGCAAATTGGAATATCCAGGTGTTTTATTTTTTCGCCGATTTCCAGCCCGGTCATTTTACCTTTTATATCCACATCCATAAGGATAAAATCAGGGGAATCGGTCATAATAACTTCCAGTGCTTCGCCAGAGTTATCCACCCTGGCTAAAACATTGTAGTCCAATTCAATGATCAACATTTCAAGCTCGACGGCAAAGAGGGGATCATCTTCTACAATTAAAATATTTAGTTTTTGTTCAGACATTGTAACTGGTGGTTAAGATTATTGTTGAGAAGGTGTAAAAAAGTTCTGCTGAAAAGTAAGTTATAATTTATCAAAAATAGAATTTTAAAAAGAAAATCCAGTTTGATACCGGTAATTTTTTTCTGGTTCAGTTACTTTAAGGGAAACCGGATGCCCATCATGCTGGTTTTAATCTGCTCCTCGGTGGCTCTGGGCAATTTCAACTCAACACAAGTTTCTCCATCTTCACTGCTTTCAATGGCTATTTCCCCGCCAATCAACAATACTAACTCATGTACGAGATACAAACCCAGCCCAACGCCTCTCTCTTCCTCTATCCCGGATTGTTTATTTTTATTTAAAGCAAAAATACTTTCTAATTGATTAGGTGAAATGGTTTTTCCATAGTTGCAAAACAAAACACAAACATGAGTATCTGAACCAGTTTCCTCTACAATAGAAATGGTTTCTCCTTTAGTAGAATACTTGATGGCATTATCGAGTAAATTCCGGACGATTGTATTACTAATACTTTGATCGGCGCATATCATAAGTTGGGGTTCAAAGTCCTGCTTGATAGTGAGTGCGTTTGTTTCGGCGAATCGCTGCATGGTTTTACACACGTCACGGATAAGGTCATTTAAATTAAAAACGGTGGGATTTATTTCAAGGCCACCGCCCTGAAGCAACGACCAATTATATATATTATCTACTACATTATGAAGAAGTGTGGCGTTATCTTCCAGGCTATCCCCCATCTTGGCGATGGTATCCATATCTTTTCTTTTTATAAGAAAATTCATTTTATCAGAAAGGCCCCGAAAGGCCATAGCGGGTTTCCGCAAATCATATCCTAAAATAGAAAATATGCGATCTTTTGTTTCGTTGAGGGTTTGGAGTTGTTTGGCCTGATCTTCGATCAGAGATTTGTCTTTTAAAATTTTGGCGGTTGCCTTGCTGACCTCCTCCTCCAGCACTTCTTTTTGACGGTTCAGTTGGTCTATCCTCCACCGGTAAAGTAAATAGGTTAATAATAATAAACTTCCCAAAAGAGCCAGAACAAACCAGGGTTGTAAATAGTAAGGACGTTTGACTTTTAAATTCAGGGCGATTTCGTGGACTTTGGATTCACCTTGTGTATTAAATCCTCTTATATATAACTTTCTTTCGCCATAAGGTAAATGATTGATGCGAATTTTATTTTGGGATTGGTAAGTCCATCCTTTATCCATGCCTTCTATTTGATAAGCATATTGATTGGTAGCTGGATCCTCAAAATTCATCAAGGCAAATTCTAAGTTAAAAAATCCGTCAGAGGCTTTTATTTCTATTGTTTTTGTAGAACGAACTTCATTTGTTTTATCTACGAGCCTGTCTTCTTTTTTATCAAATACTTCGCATTTTAATATTATAAATTTCTCACTATCACTGTTGCTTGAATTATAAAAATCTTTTGGATCAAAGGAAGCGACACCATTCATACTTCCAAAATATATATGTCCATTTTTATCTTTAAAATGTGAAATCCGATTAAACTCATGGTGAGGAAGCCCGTCTTCCGGCAGGTAGGTTCGGATGGTTTCGTGTTCTTTCCCAAACTGCACAATGCCATAATCACTACTCATCCAAAGGTGTTCCTTTTCATCCTCGTACACGACATAAAAGTTGTCATTTGTAAATCCGTCCTTGCGATTATACAGTCGGTAGGTCCCTTCTTCCTTATTCCATTTTATCAATCCGCTTGAGCTGGCCAGCCAATAAATGCCATTTTTATCCTTATGAATATATTTTATGTCATTGGCCGGGAAATTTTGCTCGTCTTTTCCTTTTGACCAATAGCGATTTATTATTTTCTTTTCATTTATATCAAAAAGATACAATCCATTATTGCTACACAACCAAACTTTGCTCTCGGACTCCGGCGAAAAATGCAGGACAACCGCACTTTCAAACTCCCATGCGGCATCCTGAGGCGGCAGAATTTTCACCTCGGCTTCTGAGTCTGTTTTGTAAGCCAATCCATTTCCCGTACCTAACCAAAGGGTTTGATCCGGAGCCTTATACAATGCCCAAATATCTATAGGTTTCTTTTCTATGTCACTTGCGTAAGGGAACGCTTCAACTTGTTTTGTATTTTTATTATAAAACCGAAGTGCAAAACGCCCGCCCAACCAATAGCCTTGTTGATCCATTAAAAGAGGGCGTGTCCAATAATCGTATCTTCCGTCATCTGGCTGAACACTCCCTGCTCCTTCCAGCGTCCTGTTTATTAAATTAAAATTTTTTGAATCTAAACTTTTCAAATCCATTCCGGTCAGCCCTCCCATTTCAAAATTGGCAACGAGCTGATTGCCATCCACCACCATTCCCCTCGTGGAATTATTAAACGGTTTTTGTTCATCCCCTTCAAAGGAGAACCAGGACTGGAACCGTTTCGGTTTCAGGGTGACTTTATACAAGCCAAAGTCGTTCCCAATCCAATATTGAAACGGAGAATTTTTATATATAATATTTGTAAAATTATTAAATTTATCCGGGATAGATTCTCCTTGCATTTTTATAATCAAATGACCATCAGAATCATATAAATAATATCTATCTTTTTTCACCCAAAACAGTTCATCGGGCTTTTCCTTTTTGGAAAGTACGTCATCTTTAAAAACCAATTCCTCGTGTTGATTATTCTCCTTCCATTCATACCATATTTCTTTTCCCTTGTCGGTCTCTGTGGGGTCAAAATAAATTTTACCTTGCAATTCTTTTCCATTATAAAATCCACGACTACCTGAAACGAGGGTTTCTCTTTCGATTACTCCCTGAGCATTTATTTCATATAAACTATTTTTACTACTAACCAGGAAGGCATTATCTGAGGTGAGGCTATGCAGGACGGGTTTGATGAGGTTTTTGCTTATATCTTTTTCAGAAAAGCCATTATTATGATCATACCAAACCAACCGTGCAGGTTGCTCGGCGATAAAAACCAAACGTCCTTTCTTATCTTTATTAATATTTCTTTTATCCCAAAATTTCCAGCTACCCGCTTTTTGAAGCTTGGTTTGAATTGGAACGCCATTCGGGAACTTCTCTTCCAGTGTTTTCACTTCAAAAGTATGCGGATGCATAAAAAACAATTCCTTGTCATTAAACAACCAAAGCCATCCTCCGTCATCCTGTCCTATCCGACTTATATTATTGAAATATTCTCCTTGCTCTGCAGTCCACCATTTGAAATCATACCCATCAAAGCGATTCAGGCCAAAGCGAGTGCCGACCCAAAGGAAGCCATCCTCATCCTGAAAAATGCCATGCACTTCCCGGTGAGACAATCCCTCATCCATCCCGTAGTGCTGAACATCTACGGTGAAATTTCCTTGCCCACATACATGAATTCCCGGCCAAATCCAGACCAGGAGCAGGAAGGCTTTCAAAATGAATGTTGCTTGTTTCATAATTACATTATGCCGCCTTTGGCAACCAGACTTCAAAGGTAGTCCCTTTACCAAGTTGGCTTTTTACATTTATTTTTCCTTTGTTTGTTTTGATTAAATGGTGCACTAAATGAAGACCAAGACCGGTTCCTTTTTCGCCTACTGTCCCCTTAGTACTTTTATTTTTTCTAAATTTAAATATATTATTTAATCTATCCTTACTCATTCCCACACCCGTATCCCTGATTGCAATAACTATTCCTTTATCCGTTTCTTGTGCATTCAAATCAATCCTTCCGCCTTCGGGTGTATATTTCAAGGCATTATCTACCAGATTCCGAATGATAGCAGAACTCACATTTGGGTCAGCAAAAATAATCGTTTCTTCGGGAATATTATTCTCAATAGAAATGGCCTTAGTTTCGGCAACCCGAACAAATATATTTAAAATTTCTGTAGTGGTTTCGTGTATATCAAATTGGACAGGTTTATAGGGAACTCCGTTTTTTTGACTCAAAGCCCAATTTAAAATATTATCAATTAATCCATGAAGGGAATTCGCATCTGCTTCGAGGTTATTCCCGATAAGCTGAAGCGTATCATAGTCCTTCTTTTTTATTAAGTAGCTCAGTTTTTTGGAGAGATTGCTAAAAGCCAGTGCGGGCTTCCGCAAATCATGCCCTAATATAGCAAATATTCTATCTTTTAAAAAATTGGATTCTTCGAGTTGTTTCTTTTGTTTAGAAATCAATTCGTTCGCCTTTTTCTTATTGATATAATTTCTATATACAAAAAATAACAACAACCCTAAAAGGGCTAATCCACTCATTAAACTTTTTTGTATAAGATTTTTCTTGTCCAGTTCAGCTTGATGTGCCAGTGCCGTTTTTTCCTTTTCCATATCAAACTGGTGCTGCATCGAAAGCTGGGTAATCTCCTTTGTTTTACTCTCAGAAGCGAGGGTATCTGCAACAGCTCTTAACTTTTCAAGATAAAATAAAGCTTTGTCCGAATCTTTCACTTTTTTATGGGCACCATAAAGACAATTACAATTTTCTTGTATATAAACAGTTTGATTTGTTTCTTCTGCAATTTTAAGTGCTTTGGTACAATATTCAATCGCCTCTTTAGCATTCCCAAGGTCAAAATTCACCTTGCCAATATCTCCGTAAACCCACATCAAATCCCGTTTATCAGTATTGCCTTCGTGGTATTTTTTACATTCTTCCAAATTGGCAAGAGCCAACTTATATTTTTTTTGTCCCTTGTAGACGAGAGCCAGGTTGTTGATAGCTGTGTACACAAACCCCTCCTTTTTTATAGCTTTAAAATCTTCTATTACTTCTAATAATATGGGCTCTGCTTTATCATAATTTTTACGATCAATTTCGTTGATAGCTACGGCATCTTTTGCCAACGCCTCATAAAATTTTTTCCCGGTTGCCTCTGCCAATTTCCCTACCTGATTAAAATACTTTTCAGATTCATCATACTCCCCCCTGTATGCATGTAAATTTCCTATATTATAATTTAACCTCATTACTAATGTCGTATCCTTTGTCCCCGACCTGTTACAAAGTTCTAAACCTTCCAATAGCCGTTTTAATGATTTCTCCGGTTTTCCAGTATAATCCAGTGCCGTACCAAGCGCCGGAAACAAATTTAAATATTCATTATGTACCTGTGCTTGCGGCTTGTCATACTCCTGGTAAAAATCATAGGCTTTATTAAAATAAGTTATCCCCTCTTCATACTCATTATAATCCGTAGCAAGGGTTAGACCATATCTGTAATGCGTAATAAATTGATTGAGGTAATCCTCTTTTTTTGTTTTATCCATTGCCTCTTTCCAGGCATTTTTTAACCCTTCCCTGTCCTCATCGTAGTAACCGTTATCATCCAAAATAATTAAATGGACAATTTTTTCATTGTGAGAATTAGTATGTGAATAAATTTTATACAAAGAATCTAAGTCCAAATCCTGCCCTTGCAGAATAGGCACACTCAAAGCCAACAATACAATTGATAAAACTTTATTCATAATAATTCTTGCAAAAAATGATTTCTTTTTCCAAAATCCAATCACTAAAGCTATTGATAAGCCGATGTTTTACCTAATAATTGCGGGAATTTGCGGTGAATGGATAAAATATTGCGGTGAATGGTATTGATTCTGCGGTGAGTGGTCTTTTTTTGCGAAAATTGCAAAAATGGATTTATTTTAAGTAAACAAACTTATTGAGTTTAAGAAATTAACCGACGAATTTTTAACCAAGCGTTGT
>JAHDCK010000261.1 GCA_020629915.1 Saprospiraceae bacterium | reverse complement strand
GGTTAAAAACCTCTAAAAACATTTCGGCGTAGGTGAAACCTACGCCAGTCTAAATACTAATTTATTTATTACACAGTGTATTTATTATTATAAAAAAAATAAAAACAGAGTTCGTGAATTATCTCTCTAAAACAGCCATTAAAATATTAAATGATAACTGGAAAGATGGCTTTACTATTCCAACGGCAAACCTTTACCCCTTTCAGTGGAATTGGGATTCAGGGTTTACTTGTCTGGGTCAAAGTTATTTCAATCTCGATTATGCGATTCGTGAGCTCAATTCCCTTTTTACCGGTCAATGGCAAAATGGGATGTTGCCACATATCATTTTTCATAGTGAAAATGAAAAAACCTATTTTCCCAATTATGATTTTTGGAATTCAAATGTCAATTCCGGTGCTCCGGTAAAACCCAAAACTTCCGGGATCACTCAGCCCCCTGTTCATGGATTTATTTTAGAAGAGCTACTGGAAAAAAATCCGGGGAATGCCCGGTTGAAGGATTTCGCTCAAAATATTTTTCCGAAAATAGTTGCAGCTCACCGGTTTTTATATTCCTATAGAGATCCAAATCGGGAAGGACTGTTTTTCATTTTTCACCCCTGGGAATCCGGTAGGGATAATTCTCCTCTCTGGGATAATATATTAGATAAAATTAAATTAGATAAAACACAGTTGCCGGAATATGTCCGTCGGGATACTTCTATTGCAGATTCCTCCGAACGACCAACCTCTATCCAATACGATTGTTACGTATATTTATTAGAATTAGGTAAGAAATTTCAATATGATCAGCCAGGGATTGTTGCGGAGAGTCCCTTCCTCGTACAGGATACCCTGATGAATGCCATTTTAATTAAATCAAATGAAAGTCTGATTCGCATCGGGAAGCAGTTTGGAATGGACACAGGAGAAATCGAAGAATGGCAGCAGCAGTCTGTATCTTCTTTTAAATCCAAGCTTTGGAATTCTAAATTGCAAACCTATACTTGCTATGATTTGCGAAATGAAACAACCATTGACTACAGAGAAGTAGGTGCACTGGTAAGCTTGTACGCAGGAATTCCCGATGCAGAAAAAGCGGGTATTTTAAATAAGCAATTAACAGATCTACACGATCGGGGATTCTACCTTTGTCCAAGTTTTGATGTAGACAGCCCGCTCTTTGATTCAAAACGGTATTGGAGAGGTCCTGTCTGGCCGCAAATGAACTGGTTGATATACAAAGGTCTGTTGCGATATGATTATGATGATACAGCAACTATTGTGCGTTCTGATATTTTAGAACTGGTCAATAAATTAGGATTTTACGAATATTTTGAATCTCAAAAAGAGCTGCTACCTGAATTGACAAAAGGATATGGCGGTGGAAATTTTTCCTGGACGTCTGCTGTCGTTTTGGATTTGATTCATACTTAGTAATGGTTTTTGTGTAATATATTAAATTTAAATAACCGCGAGAAGAACAAGTCTAATAGTTAACCGTTGAAAGCCAAGCCTGAGTAATTAAGTATATAATGTTTTTTCATATTGATAAAGGTGAGGAAACTCGTCTATACACAAAAAACAGTTTCCTTGGAATCAGATTTTTAATTTTAGACGAGATTTCTCCTCACTGAACCAAAGTAGAAAATATATGAATTATATAGATTATATAGTAATTATATGTTATATTATTGGATTTCTTCTCTTGGGGAGATTGTTTAAAGATAACAAAACGAGTAAGGATTATTTTCTGGGCGGGAAGCAGTTTGGATGGTTTCCTTTATCAATGAGTACGATTGCCACACAGCTGTCGGCCATTAGTTTTATCTCTGCCCCGGCATTTGTCGGACTAAAAGAAGGTGGCGGAATGATGTGGTTGACCTATGAATTTGCGGTGCCTTTGGCTATGCTTTTCCTAATGGTCTTTTTAGTTCCGCCTATGTACAAAGCCGGAATTGTAAGTGTGTATGCTTATCTCGAAAAGCGGTTTAGTGCTTCTACACGGGTATTGCTAAGTGGTGTATTCCAAATCAGTCGGGCCTTCGGGACGAGTGTTATGGTTTATACGGTGGCTCTTATTTTGACGAGTGTCATGGATATCCCGATGTGGCAAACCATTTTGATAATTGGAGTAGTCACCCTGATTTATTCTTATCAGGGGGGAATGAAGGCGGTAGTCTATGGAGATATGATACAAATGATTATTTTATTTTTTGGAATAGTAATTTGTCTGGTGGCGGGATTGTATTATCTGGGCGGGTGGAGTGATTTCCTGATGAGTATGGATCGAACCCGATTGGAAGCAGTTAATTTTCAATCTATGGGAATGGCAGAGGGTGATGAGTTTGGTTTTTGGCCGATGCTTATAGGTGGATTTTTTCTATATGCTTCTTATTACGGAACGGATCAAAGTCAGGTACAGCGATTGTTTTCCGCACAGGATATGGGCACCGTAAAACGGACATTATTGTTTAATGGTTTACTTCGGTTTCCTATTACCTTTGTTTACTGTTTGATGGGTTTAGTGATAGGAACTTTTGCGCTGACTCAGACATCCTTTATGGAAGCGATTCCGGCAGATAAACCCGATTTGATGATTCCCGTCTTTATTCGGGATTTTTTACCAAATGGGGTGATAGGTATTTTGCTGGTCGCAATTTTCTCAGCAGCTATGTCCTCATTAAGTTCGGCCATCAATTCCCTGAGCGCAGCTACCGTAGAAGATTTTTTCAATAGAGACAAATCACTTTCTAATGAAAAATATATGTCTTATTCCAAATACGCAGCATTATTTTGGGGAGTGGTTTGTATCGTAATGGCCTTTTTTACCGGAGATATTGCCAAAACAGTTATCGAGGCCATCAACAAAATTGGTTCTGTATTTTACGGTCCTATTTTAGCGACCTTTATTGCTGCTATCGCACTCAAGCGGGTTAATGCAACCGGAGCAAATGTCGGTATCATTGCAGGAGTAGCTGTGAATGTTTACTTGTGGCTTTTTGTTCCCGAAGTATTTTGGTTTTGGTGGAATGCTATTGGAGCGATCGTAACCTTAGTCGTTGGTTTATTGGTGAGCATAGTAATTGGAAAAGGAGATAAATCCGAAGCCATCGTCGGAGAACAGGATTGGGACATGCCGAAAGTCATTGCCCTTGTTTTGTTTTTCATTGGAATCGTGATGGTGAGTGTTGCTGTTCCTTATATTTTTTAATTTATATTTATAAAATAAGTGGAAGTCCTTTTAGCTCCGGATAAATTTAAAGGCACACTGAGTGCCATGGAAATCTGCAGAGCCATTGAAAAGGGTTTGAAAAAAAAGTATAGGTTTTTAAAAATTATTACTCATCCAATGGCTGATGGAGGGGATGGTTCCTTGGAGATTTTATCTGGTTATTTTCCCTTTGAAAAAAAGGTAGTGGAAGTTGACGATCCGCTGGGTAGAAAAATTACGGCTGAATATTTTACGTATAATAATATTGCTTTTATTGAATTAGCAAAAGCAAGCGGACTCGTGTTGCTCTCGCCGGAAGAAAGAAACCCGCTTTTTACCTCTACAACAGGAACAGGACAATTAATTGCAGATGCCATTCAAAATGGTATAAAAAATATTTATCTTTTTCTGGGAGGAAGTTCCACGAATGATGCAGGAATGGGAATTGCTCATGCCCTGGGATTTAGGTTTAAAAATAAAGCAGGCTCTATCCTTTCTCCTGTTGGAAAAAACCTTCTGGAAACAGATACCATTTTCAATACAGGCCACTTTGATTTTAATAAAATTAATATAACATTATTGTGTGATGTGGAGAATCCGTTGTTTGGTCCACAAGGAGCTGCCTTTGTCTATGCCCGACAGAAAGGTGCGAATGATGAGGAGATTATGCTTTTAGATAGGGGGTTGAGGAATATTAGTAAAAAAATTATGAATTTTTCGGGTATGGATCCGGGTGGATGGAAGGGCAGTGGTGCTGCCGGGGGAATCGGAGCTTGCCTGGTAGGATTGGCCGGTGCCAAAATAGTCAATGGGTTTGAAACGATGTCTAAACTTACAGGCTTGGAAGCTAAACTAAAAAACGCTGATTTGGTAATTAGTGGTGAAGGAAAACTAGACGCCTCCTCTTTCCAGGGAAAAGTAGTTGGCGGTCTTTCTCGTTTATGCCGCCAATACGAAAAGCCATTGATTTTATTAGTAGGACAAAATGACTTGCCAAAAGAAACCAGTATAGCCAATGGGGTTCACGCTGTATTTAGTACCCTCGAAAAAGCAGGAAGCGAGGAAGTCTCCCTGAAGGAAGGCCCACGATTATTAGAGGCCCTCGCATTTGATATAAAATTTGATTTTATATAAAAACAAACTAAAACATATACGAATATTTGCTTTGTAGGAATCTTGAAAATCCTGTAATCCCGAAAATATCTTCCTTTTACAGATGATTTAAAAAGGAGCATAAAAACAACACGTTTGTTGAAGAAATGCTCCTTTGCTCAATTAAGCGCAGAATAATACACACGGCTAAAACTGGAAAAAAATGGACTACATTACTTTTCCAAAAAACTCCTCAGTCAAAATGTCTTTTACAAAATTAGAGCGGGATTCTGAATAAATTCTGAAATAAAATGATATTTAAAAAATAAGTTTATTCCTCCTGTTTAGGTGTTGTTTTTACCTTTGAAATGGTGAGCGTATGATTGCCCGGAGTATAGTGATAAGTTACTTCCAGATCAAATAACTGGCAAATGCGTTCTACAATAGACAGACCTAACCCAAGACTTTCATCCAGATCAGACTGCCGGGCAAAACGCTTGAAGAGGGATTGGGGTGGTTCGGAAAGTGGAAGACCGGAGTTGGAAATTTGGATAAAATCTGACGCACTCTTGAGGACAATTTTTCCGTTTTCTATATTATGGCGAATGGCATTTTGGATGAGATTGGTAATGAGGATATCTGCTAATGTATCGCTGATTTCAATGAAAAAAGGTTCCTCAAAATGATCCTCAACGGTTAGGTTTTTGGCTTTTACGGAGTCCTTGAATCTTTGGAGAATATCCAGGGTTTTTTTACATAAATTAACGTTTTCTATATCTGTGAATCGTCGATTATCAATTTTAGAAAGTAGAATTAATGCCTGATTAATTCGGGAAAGCCGGGAGGCATTTTGCAGGATAATGCTAATGGATTCGATTTCTTTTTGCCCGAGGTTTGGAGCATTCAGCAGAAGCTCTGCATGTCCCTGTATAATCGCCAGCGGGGTCTGTAATTCATGACTGGCATTTTGGGTAAATTGTTTGTTGTTGTTTAGATGATTTTTTATTATAATAAAAAAACCAGATAATTTTTGATGTAGTGTTTCAATTTCAGGATTATCGGATTTTGGAAAATGAATGGTTTCGGATTGTTCGAGATCAATATTTTCTATGGCATCCAAAGTAGGGGTGAGGGTAGATTGTTGTTTATTTGAAGATTTTTTTATAATATAATATAAAACAACAAGCAAAATAAAAAGAGAAGTTATAAAAATAAATATTTCTATAATAAAAAGCAGAACAATGCAGAAGAAAAGTATATTATATAACATTATGTAATAGAAAATTTATAACCCACACCATAAACTGTTTTTAGGAAACTCCCTGCATCGTATTCCTGTAGTTTTTTGCGAAGATTTTTAATATGTGCATAAATAAAATCAAAGGAAACAGCATCATCCATATAGTCGCCCCACAAGTATTCGGCAATGCTTTCTTTAGTAACAATCCGGTTTTTATTTCGAACAAGATATAATAAAATATCGTATTCTTTTTTTGTTAGGGAAAGAAGGTTGTCATTAATATACACACTACGCTCATCGAGGTTTAATAAAAATATGCCAAATTCGAGTTGATGATTAGTAATATTTGTTTTCCGACGAATGACGGCTTTGACCCGGGCGTTGAGTTCGGACAGGTGAAAGGGTTTGGTGAGGTAATCATCTGATCCGGTTTCCAGTCCTGCCAGGCGGTCGTTAAGAGAATCTCTTGCTGAGGTAATCAGGATTGCCGTCTCCGGACGATCCTCCCTGATTTTTTTGACGAGCTGGATACCGTCTCCATCCGGTAGATTGAGGTCGATGATTACACAATCATACTCATAACTAATTAGTTTTCTCAGTCCGGTTTTAAAATTTTCAGCTATATCACATAAATAACTCTGATTTTTAAAATAGCGCAAAATGACATCCCGGAGTTTTTGTTCGTCTTCTATAATGAGTACTTTCATATTACAAGATACAAAAATAAGAAAAAAGAAAAACCAGGTGCAGGAAGGAAAGCACCTGGTGTAGATCAGAACCAAAAAGAAGAAAAAAAACAAAGGAATAACTACCAGTCATCCGAATCCGAATCTGAATCTTCAGGCTCTACCTCGAGGTCACTATTATTGACCCGGCTGGTATTGATGATTTTCCCGTCTGCACTAAAAAGAATTTCTAGTGTTTCCGAGTCCGTTTCTATTTCTACTTTGTAGCATTCTCCCGTAGGAAGTTTGAGACGGGCAGTATTCATAACAAAACCTTCTACATACTTATCATTGATAACATCAATGACTTCATCAGGCAATTAAGGTTTCTGTTTTACTCCACTTCCCATCCTTGCGGAAGGTAGCAGAGGCGAAATAATCATTTTCAATAAAATTGGCAGTGTATTCTTCCCCCGTTTGATCCCAGGAAACACTACTGACTGCCGGAAACATTTTGGAAAAGGTTTGTTGAACTGCTTTTGGCACATCTACTGTCTGTGCACCTAAAACAGAAAGGTAAAAACCTAACAATCCTAAACAAAGCAACTGCTTCATAAAATTTAATTTTAATTATAATAAAAAATGAGCTGCATTATTGTGCCCGTTGAGGGATATATTATGTACCCTAAACCTAACACAAAGGCACTAAATAAATCACCCTGCAAATGTGAAGGAGAAATCTGAATTAAAACTGAA
>JAHDCK010000260.1 GCA_020629915.1 Saprospiraceae bacterium | reverse complement strand
CATGGAGAAAATTTAAATACAAAAAATATAAACCTGTCTCTTATCTCGCAGGATGGTAAAATCATTTTAAATCGAGAATACCTTGATAATCAAAAAAGAATCCTTACCTTTGACCTGTCTTCAGTTACTCAGGGATTTTATTTCCTTTTACTAGAGACAAATGATAAAAGAATAATTAAAGAATTAAATATATTAAGGTAAATTGTTTTTTGGCAGGCGAGTAAGACTAAAAAACTTTTACCGGAAAAAGCGTGTCTCATTTTTTGAGACGCGCTTTTTGATTTTAGACTTACTCTTGGATTACTTTATTCCCCGCTCCTTCAGCCAACGGTGATATCGTTGCGCATTTTTTGAATGGCCTGCATTGGTTTTCGCAAAAGCATGCAAACCTGAATTATCCGGACGCGCACAGAAAAACATATAATCATGATCTTCATGATTAAGCGTTTTATCTATAGAAGCGATAGAGGCCATATAAATCGGTCCGGGAGGAAGTCCTTCGTTTCTGTAGGTATTATAGGGAGAATCAATTTCCAGATGTTTTTTTAAAACCCGCCGAAGGGAAAAATCCTGCCAGGCAAAAACGACTGTCGGATCGGCTTCCAGTTTCCATCCTTTTTCCAGTCGGTTGAGGTACACACCGGCAATCCTATCTTTCTCCGAATTTTGTTGGGTTTCTGTTTCCACAATGGAAGCGAGAGTGTAAACTTCCGACGGAGCCATATCCAGAGCTTTAGCTTTGGCAAGCCTGTCCTCATTCCAAAATTTCTTGTGCTCCTTTATCATTCTCTCATAAAATTTTTGTGGATGCGTATTCCAGTACAGTTCGTAGGTATTTGGAATTATTGCCGTCATTGCCGTTTCCGGTTTAAGTTCAAACTGTTGTAAAAAAACCGGATTGATAAATACATCCATGATGTCAGATGAATCCGACTCCAGGACTCCGGCCAGATAACCAGCCACATCTTCCATCCGCCTTTTATTGTGCAAAACAACTTTCACCGCTGCTTGTTCTCCACTTCGCAAATGCCCAATTAGCTCATGATTACTCATGCCGGATTTTATTTTAAAACGTCCGGCTCGCATTGGATTTTTGATGTAGTTCATCCGTCCTGCTACAGATTCAAATGTTTTTTTATTTATAATAAAATTTTCTTTCTCTAGAATATCAACTACATCTTCAAAAGTAGAAAAGGAAGGGATGTGCACATAAGGAGAAGCCAGATTATCGGGAACATTTTTTCCAAAATAACTTTGATAGGTATCCCAGCCAAACCAGCCAGCCACCAAAAGACCAATCAAAACAATTCCACCAATGATGGATAACATTCTCCAGCGATTGCGTTTGGGCTCTTCGTTAGTTGTTTTTTCCATGTTACAGAATTATTTTAATAATAATTTAACTGCAAGAAACAGTATTTTGTTTTTTATATAAGAGCATGTTTAAATTTTCATGATTGAGCGAAAGGCTTCAAATTTTATTTTGAAATAGGCAAATTTTGTAGCCGGATGCGGGCAATCCGGCGAAAAATTTAACGAAGTTCAGAATAAAATTTGTGGCTTGTAGCCGATTAATGGAATTTTAAATATGCTCTAAAATAAACATGCTTTTAATATTGCTCCGAATCATTAGGAAAGTCCTGCTCTTTGACATCTTTTATATAATGCTGCACTGCTCCCTTAATTTCTTCATACAAATCCAAATAGCGGCGCAAAAAGCGAGGCTGAAAATCTTTGGTTATCCCCAGCAAATCATGCGTCACCAAAACCTGTCCATCAACGTGTGGCCCGGCTCCAATTCCAATGGTAGGCACCTGAAGACTATCCGTCACTTCTTTGGCCAGTTGGGCTGGAATCTTTTCCATCAAAACGGCAAAGCAACCCAACTCTTCCAAAAGTTTTGCATCTTCTTTTAATTTAGTAGCCTCTGCCTCCTCCTTGGCACGAACCGTATAGGTCCCGAATTTATAAATAGATTGAGGCGTCAATCCCAGGTGACCCATAACCGGAACACCAGCAGATAAAATCCGACTGATGGATTCCTGAACTTCTGAACCTCCCTCCAGCTTCACCGCATGTCCACCGGATTCCTTCATAATCCGAATAGCTGAATCCAATGCCTTCATCGAGTTGCCCTGATACGAACCAAAAGGCAAATCAACTACGACCAGCGCACGATCAACTGCTCTAACCACCGATGAAGCGTGATAAATCATTTGATCCAACGTAATGGGAAGGGTCGTTTCATGCCCGGCAATGACATTGGAGGCGGAATCGCCAACCAGTAAAATATCGGTTCCCGCTTCATCCAAAATCCGGGCCATTGAATATTCGTATGCCGTGAGCATGGAGATTTTCTCTCCTTTATTTTTCATGGCCTGAAGCGCATGAGTGGTGACTTTTTTTACTTTCTTATGAATAGACATTTTTAAGAATTTTTCTGCTGCAAATGTAACCAAATTTTACCTCCAATGTCATTTCTCTACTAATCCGCTTTATTATTAGATGAAAAAATTTTTTAAGGTAACAAAATGAATTATTTTTGGCGCATGAAAAAATTATTCTTATTTGCATTGGGGTTAACCGCACTTGGAATGTGGACATCTTGTGAAAGTGATTTTAATGTCGTGGCAGAACCCAAAGACATCCCTGTTGTCTTCGGATTGTTAAGTCAGCAGGATACCCAGCATTACGTGCGTATAGAAAAAGCCTTTGTGGATGAAAATGTAAACGCCATTGATTTAGCTCAAGATCCTGATCAGTTTTATTATGATAATATTGATGTTCGGATTGAAAGTTTTGATAACAGCGGAGTCGCCAATTCCTATGCTCTTTCTCGTGTGGACGGCAATACCATTAATTTGCCAAAAGACCCGGGTGTGTTTGCTGCCGACCCGAATTATCTCTACCATTTTGAAGCTCCTTTGGATGCAAGCAAAAAATATCGACTTGTTATCAATAATGCTGCTGATAATAAAGTCGTGACTGCAGAAACCGAAATTGTGGAAGAATTTGAAATTACGACTCCTTTTAATAATATGACGAGTTTTATTTCATTTGAAAAAGATCGGGAATACAAGTTTCGGTGGCGGGTGAATAACGGGGAGGTATTCGATTTTGCGATGAATATTTGTTATGAAGAAATTGATATCAATGATCCAACCAATGTAGAAACCAAATACGTCTTATGGAACATTGCTCAAAATATCCGACATAACGGGGATGGAACTTTATTGATTTATGTGGTTCCTTCCGAATCTTTTTATTCATTTCTTAGAACAGAGCTTGGAGCACCTCCTGCTAATAAAATCAGAAGAATGGGATTTTTGGATTTGATTGTTAAATCCGGTGGAGACCATCTTGAACGATACATTAATTTCAATAATATAAATGCCGGAATTACGAGTTCTCAGACGCTTCCCACCTATACCAATTTATCCGAAGGGATTGGCGTTTTTTCAAGTCGCTACATTCTAAAAAATTCTGCCTACAGATTAAATGCGACTACTTTAGATTATTTGCAAAACGGAGCAGAAAATCAATTCATGCAGTTTAAGCCCTGATTTTTTATATTATAGAAAGTCAAATTTTAAAATATTAAAAGGTCGCATTATTAAAATGTGGCCTTTTTTATTGGTTCAAATGTCAGAATTTCATTCCACGCCTTCGGATTCCTGCCAATTATTTACCCTAACTTCTGCCAAACTGACGTTTTGTCATTGTTTTTCATCAAAATTTCCGTTGGCATATTGATTGATTCCCTATAACTGTTCTGTTTTGAGGTAATCCACCGATAAAACAATTTTTTATTCTATAAAAATGAAAATAAGATAAAACATGAGTAAAATTATTGGAATTGACTTGGGAACAACCAACTCCTGTGTCGCCGTAATGGAAGGCAATGAGCCGGTCGTTATACCAAATGAGGAAGGAAAAAGAACGACGCCTTCTATCGTTGCTTTTTTGGATAATGGCGAGCGCAAAATTGGAGATCCTGCGAAGCGTCAGGCTATCACCAACCCAACCCGAACGGTGATGTCTATTAAAAGGTACATGGGTAGAAGATTTGGGGAAGTGGGGAAAGATAAAGATCGATCCTCTTATAAAGTAGTAAAAGGTGATAACGATACTGTTCGCGTGGAAATTGACGGGAGAATGTATTCGCCCCAGGAGATTTCTGCTATGGTATTGCAAAAAATGAAGAAAACAGCTGAGGAATATCTGGGACAGGAAGTAACGGAAGCGGTGATTACCGTACCAGCCTTTTTTAACGATTCTCAGAGACAAGCAACCAAAGAGGCCGGAGAAATTGCCGGACTGACGGTAAAAAGAATCATCAATGAGCCAACGGCAGCTGCACTGTCATACGGATTGGATAAACTGGATAAGGATATAAAAATTGCCGTTTACGATTTGGGTGGAGGTACTTTTGATATTTCTATCCTGGATTTGGGAGATGGTGTATTTGAAGTATTGTCCACCAACGGAGATACCCACCTGGGAGGTGATGATTTTGATCAGGTGATTATGGACTGGATGGCAGAGCAATTTAAAGCCAACGAAAATGTGGACCTAAGAAAAGACCCGATGGCTTTGCAGAGACTGAAAGAAGCAGCGGAGAAAGCTAAGATCGAGTTGTCCTCTTCTTCAGCTACAGATATAAACTTACCTTATATCACTGCTATTGACGGCGTGCCAAAACACCTTACCCTCAAGTTGACCAAAGCTAAATTTGAGCAACTGGCGGATGAATTGGTGAATCGAACTTTGGCTCCTTGTGCCCAGGCATTAAAAGATGCCGGATTGGCCAAGTCGGAGATTGATGAGATTATTTTGGTGGGAGGTTCTACCAGAATACCAAGAATACAAGAAGTGGTTGAGGAATTTTTTGGAAAAAAACCTAATAAAGGAGTTAACCCGGATGAGGTCGTTGCCGTAGGTGCGTCTATTCAGGGTGGAATTTTGAGTGGAGATGTAGGAGGTAACGTTTTGTTACTGGATGTAACGCCACTTTCCCTGGGTATCGAAACAATGGGAGGTGTATTTACGAAACTGATTGAATCCAATACAACGATTCCAACCAAAAAATCCGAAACATTCTCTACTGCTGCGGACAATCAACCTTCCGTGGAGATTCACATTTTGCAAGGAGAGCGTTCGATGGCTTCGCACAACCGAACCATCGGGAAATTTATCCTTGGAGATATTCCACCCGCACCAAGAGGCGTGCCTCAAATTGAAGTAACCTTTGATGTGGATGCTAACGGTATCATGAATGTAAGTGCCAAGGACAAGGGAACAGGAAAAGAGCAAAGCATTCGGATTGAAGCGAGCACTGGTTTGTCGAAAGATGAAATCGAACGCATGAAGAATGAAGCAGCTGCTAACGAAGAAGCCGACAAGCAGGAACGCGAAAAAGCAGATGCTATCAATAAAGCCGATTCCCTGATTTTCCAAACGGAAAAGCAGTTGAAGGAATACGGCGATAAAATTCCTGAAGATAAGAAAGGGCCAATCGAAGAAGCTTTAGCTGATTTGAAAAAGGCACACGAAACGCAGGATTTGGATCAAATCAATGCTGCTACCGAAAAGATGAATACGGTTTGGCAGGCTGCTGCTCAGGATATTTACAGCGCGTCACAGCAACAAGCTCCTCCGACGGATGGAGCCGCCTCGGATGCGAATGCAGGTAATGGTTCTTCTACTGGAACGAATGAGGATGAAGTTACTGATGTAGAATTTGAGGAAGTGGATGATAAAAAATAGATTCCATTGATATAATACAATTGAAGATTTAAGTTGGTTAAAAATAAAGCCTCCGGGAAATTTTTCCGGGGGCTTTTATTTTTTAAATATTTGAATAGATTTATTGTGTTTTTTGGAAATTATTTTTAATATATAATTTCCGGAAGGAATATTTTCAAGGTTAATGTTTTCTTCCTGCTCACCACTGCTTCTATCCTCATTTTCTAAAATCGTTTTAATTAACTTCCCTTCTATATTATAAAGGGAGATGTTAATTTTAGAATGTTCATTTAATGTATATTTTAGAGTAGCATTTGTAGAGATGGGATTGGGGTAGATTAAGGTGGAAAAATTTTCTTCAGGGTCAAATGTACCGATGTTGAGGTCGGGGAGGAGTTGGTAAATTAAAGTCCGGTGATTACCGCTCATTGCTGCCAGAATTTTCCCGTCCGGTCGTTCCAGTAATTTTCTAAATGCAAAAGTCCCGCAATCCAAAACCATATACCCGTTTTCGCCAAAATTATTATCTACTTTTCCGTCGGAATGGAGGCGACCCAATATTAAATCGCTAGACTGTGGATTATAATGGATTCCGCCAAAAAGAATTTTGCCATTTTCTAAAGCAAGGGTACGTAAGGAGTAAATGTCTATAGAAGGGATAGGTTGAAAGATAACCGTGCCTTGATTTCCAAAGGAGGGATCTATCTCTCCATTAGGTAAATACCGTTTAGCAAAGAATTTATCATCATTTACCATTCCAAAGATTAAAAATTTAGAATCCTTTTGATAAGTTACCATTGTTGTATTAAAATTTGATGGCAACGAAATATGGAGCAATCCGGAATTGCCATAATTTAAATCCGGTTGCCCAAAAGAATTGAGTTGAAAGGTGTAAATGTCGTTGCCGAAGTAGTGAGCAATTCCATGCAATCTTCCATCATTTTTAATATTTAATTTTCTTATAACATAAGGATAGTCAACGGTAGGGATAGTAGTAAAACCATTTGTGCCATAATCAGTTTTGATTTGACCATTGGGGTTAAATCCAATTACCTGAGCTTCACCTGAAGCATACCCGGCAGCCAGGATGACATTGTCCCATCTTTTAGCAATTCGGGTGGCTGTAAACTCTGTCGGGCATTTGCCAAAATTCCCAAATGTTGTATCCAGACTGCGGTCGGGGTTGAGTCTGTATATTCCTATAGATTTGGCTCCTACAATTACTTTTCCGTTTTCCTGCTCAATCAAATTCC
>JAHDCK010000259.1 GCA_020629915.1 Saprospiraceae bacterium | reverse complement strand
AAACAATGTAAATTTTTTCTTTGGCTCTTCTCCCTCCTCTTTCTTTGCGACGACAATTCTCGCTCCGACAAAAGCACTTGCTCCGGTTAGATTTTTTTGGAACATCAGGTTGAAAAGATTTTGAAACCCAAAAGTAATAGGACCTATTCTGGAAGCTAATCCAAAGTCAACTGCCTTAGAACGCAGTGTTATAGGCATATAAATCCCATATTTTTGTTTCTCATATCTAGGAGATACCGTAAAATAGGAAACCCCTGTCATTTGGAAATTTACATCAGGATCAAAGAAATATTGATACCATAAATAATTGACACCAAATCCCTTTTTCATGCGATGGTCAACGCTCAGGGACATAGCCATAGGTAGTTGTTGTTTGAAAAAGCCGTCTTCTGTATTATAATTTTCTTCCGTTGTTTTTACAATTTCTTCGGGTGCACCTTTTGTCAAATCTGCCTGGATAGAAGTCGTCAGACTCACCTCTTCTTCAAAATTGATTACGCCCACATCCATAAAACTCAACCCAATTTTAAATTTATAGTCTTTATTGTGTTTCTTGTTTTCATCAAACAAGGAATATGGAATATATTCATACGTAAATCCAAAATCTGCACCGATTGATGGAGCATATCTAAAATCCATTCCCAGCCGACTATATACATCACGCGGGCTAATCTCATTTAAATTTTCACCAAAATCAACGGTATGTCCTACCCGAATATCAGAATCAACAATTTCCAAATCATAATCAGAGGAAATAGATGTCTCAAGGTGATTCGCATATATAAATAAACCATTTATAGGAAATAAAAACTTCAACTGAGCACCCATTTTAACTTTATGCTTGCGGCTATTGGATAATTCTCTTCCATATACCAATCCTAATTCTGACCAGGAATGCAAGTCAAATGAACTAGGTCCGCTGATGTGTCTCATATCCAGGCGATCTTCAAAACGTCCGGGCTGAAATAACACCTTTGCAAAATCATTATGTAATTTATTTAATTTTAAATAAGACCGCGTCCCATAACGCAAACCAAAAGCCTGGTTTTCATATTGAATAGCGATAGAAGGGAATCTGGAATGGGTTGCGCCCTGAAGAGCCACCTGACCCAAACTAAAAAATTCAAAGGAATTTCTAAGATTAGAATTTCTTAAGCGTTTTTTATCCACATACATGTGCTTGGTAAAAAAACCTCCACTCAATCCACCTAAGCCAATTTCAAACTGAAAAGGACTTCCCACTATTAGAGCGGGATTAATATCCACAGCATACAAACCCGAATAGGCTCCACCGTTCACTCCCGTAAAATGTTGTGCCTGAAGGTGTGCTCCAAAGAGAAAAATAAATGATATAAAAAATGCCCTTACGTTCATCAAAACTGGGTTAAATTCAGTTGTTTAAAAAGTCAACCTAAAATGGATCAACCTGATTACAATCTGGTTTTTGGGTTATGTAATTCTTCTTTGTAAAAATTTTAGTGCCTTTCGGTAGGTGTTTGGTAAGTGTTTGTACGGTAGTTATTTAGAAAAGTTTGTGCCAAAATTCCATTTTAGGGAGAAAAGTTTGTTTTTGGCATTTTTTATTGCCCTGTCACATTTTAATAAACATTTCACTTGACAGGTATTTTTCAAAAAAAACGCAATAAAACAGCCCCTCCCAGCAATACGGAGAGGGGCTAACCAATAATTTATTTGAAAATCAAAAATCCCAAAATTGGAATTTTTCAAATAAGATGACTATTTTTTTAATCCAATTTCTCGCAACCTTTCATCCAGATAGGCTCCGGCAGTAATCGATTCGTATGCCAATGGGTTATTTTCAGTAACACATCGATCCAGGCAAGTCAAATCCATGTTGGCTTTTGGGTGCAGGAAAAAAGGAATAGACAGGCGTGGCGTGTGCCACAATTCTCTCGGTGGATTTACCACGCGATGCGTCGTAGATTTTAAATAATTGTTCGTCAATCGCTGCAGCATATCGCCTACATTGATGACGATTTCGTTTTCCTCTGGTAGAATATCCAACCACTCCCCTTCCATATTTTGAAGTTGTAATCCTCCTGCAGAAGCACCCACGAGTAACGTAATCAGATTGATATCTTCATGCTGCTCAGCGCGAATCGCAGATTTGGGCTCTTCCGTAATTGGTGGATAGTGAATGGCACGCAGGATACTGTTCCCGTTATGGATTTTATCCTTAAAATAATCTTTATCCAAATCCAGGTAAATAGCAATAGCCTCCAGCAAGTACGCTCCTGCATTTTCAAATGCCCGGTACAACTGCCGACCCGCATCGGTAAATTCCGGCAGATCCGAAACTGGTACATTCTCCGGGTAAACGGATTTGATGGGATCGCCGTCTTCGACCTCCTGACCTATCTGGAAAAATTCTTTGAGGTCAGCTACCTTGGATTGCTTAGCGTGTTCTTTTCCAAAGGAAGTATATCCACGCTGACCTGCTCCACCTGGTACTTCGTATTTTTCCTTGATAGAACCCGGCAATGCAAAAAAGGATTTTGCTGTATTAAAAAATTGATCGACAAGTTCTACCGGAATACCATGATCAACGACGCCTACAAATCCAATTTCGTGAAATGCCTTGCCAAGCTTTTCCACAAAGGCCGCCTTTTCTGCTTCCGTTCCATTTACAAACTGATTCAAACGAACCGTTGGTATTGTTCTTTTTGACATATTATAAATTTAATTAGAAATAGGAAATTATCTGACGAACTCAAAGGTCGTTAATTTTGTGTTGTTTTCCAATTGAGCAATGTTAAGCTAATGATAAGAAATTCAAAAAAATTGACATCAATCAGAAACCAGGAAATGGTGTGAAATAAAACGGCAAGGCCAAGTAATATCCAATCGTATTTTTTTGTAAAAAAACCAATGATAAAAACGGCTTCAGCCAGCATACCTAAAACAAAAACACCACCAAGAAGATTAGGATGCTGCAAGGCAAATACTAATACATCCGACAAAAACGCATCCGGTTTTTCTAACATATAAGTACTCATGTTATGTTGAATAACCGCTGCGCCTTGTTCCAGGTGAAATAAACTTCCTTTCACAATTTTCCAACCAAACGCTGAGAAATAAATAAAACAAACGTAGTAGCGCAAACCTTCCCAAGCCAGCGAAAATCTTTTTACATCAGAAAATAAAAATGGCCAGCTTATGATCCACAATCCCAGAATGCTATGCGTGTGATGACCGGAATATGCATTAAATATTATAATATAAATAAAAATATTAACACTGTAAAGAATCGGGAAAATATTTTTTTTATAAAAAAAAGCACTCCCAACTGTAAAAAACAAAAGCAGGAAATCAAAAATTCTTCCGGCGATAAAATGACCCGTCAAATATTGAGGAATATTTAATAAAAAAATTATCCAATAGGTAAAATCTACATACGGTTCCGAAATGACCGGCCCCTGCAACTGACTCACCAGCGCACCTGACCAGGCTCGGTAAAGCAAGATGAGCAAGGCAAAACCAAACACGAAATAACCTATACGTTTTTTCTCTTCTATGTCGTAGTAACGAATCAAGGCAGGATAGTTTGGGTAGAAACGACTTCCGGGCGATTGTTTTCATTAAAGCGAATCTCCTGATGAATCGCTCGCCACTCTTTTACATCTTTACTTATAGAATACGATAAATAACGCTGTATCCATTCTTCTGCAGCTTCAAAATCACTGGAATCACAAGTAATGTTTTCCAGGATGGGCTGTACCTTATTATAGTGGACTCCTAATTTCTGACGGAAGAAAGTTCGGGTAGGATGCGTATTTTTATTATCTTTTATTTTTTTATAAAAATGCACACCTCCATAAAGCAAATGCCGATTAGGAGCCTGCAAGTCATAAAACTCCAAGGGCTTTCCATCTGCTTCCAGTTGAATTTTGGAATAGGTTTCCCGGACGGGAATCGGTTCAGAAAACATCCCCCAGATATAAAAAGGCGTAACCTGATCACCCAGGATTGTCATGACTCCTGTTCCCAGAGAAAACAGACTAATTATTATAAATAATTTTTTATCGGCGTGGTAGAGGTGATGGAAATAGGTTTTCATTGGGTCTGTTTTTACGACCCTGCTTCTGCCACTTCCGCCACTTCTCCTTCTTCCATTTCCTCTTCTTCTATTTCATCCTTCTCTACCTTGAGATTTCCGATGATAAATTCCTGGCGAGATGGCGTATTTTTACCCATATAATATTTTAAAATACCTTCTAAATCAGAGTCCTCGTTGAGGATGACGGGTTCCAGGCGAATATCATCTCCGATAAACGCTCCGAACTCCCCCGGCGATATTTCACCCAATCCCTTAAAGCGGGTAATCTCCGGCTTGCCTCTCAGCTCCCGGATCGCCGCTTGCTTTTCCGATTCGGAATAACAATAGATGGTCTTGCTCTTGTCCCGCACCCGAAACAAGGGCGTTTCAAATATAAATAAATGTCCGTTGCGTACCAGGTCGGGAAAAAATTGCAGGAAGAAAGTCAGGAGCAACAACCGAATGTGCATTCCATCCACATCGGCATCCGTGGCAATAATGACGTGATTGTACCGCAAATCATCCAGCCCGTCTTCAATATTCAGGGCGTGTTGAAGCAAATTAAATTCTTCATTTTGATAGACGACTTTTTTGGTTAAACCAAAACAATTCAGCGGTTTTCCACGCAAACTAAACACGGCCTGCGTCTGCACATTCCGCGCCTTGGTAATAGAACCGCTCGCAGAATCTCCCTCGGTAATGAAAACCATCGTCCCGTTTTTTATTTCCTGATCGCCTCGCTTGTCATTAAAATGTACCCGACAATCCCGCAATTTTTTATTGTGGAGATTGGCTTTCTTGGCGCGCTGATTCGCCAGCTTTTTGATACCGGCAATTTCCTTGCGCTCCCGCTCGGATTGCATGATTCGTTTTTGCAAATCCTTGGCCACTTCCGGATTTTGATGCAGGAAATTATCGAGTTTTTTCGTTAGAAAATCCATGATAAAACTCCGCACCGTCGGACTGTCCGGCCCCATATTGATAGAACCCAGTTTCGTTTTGGTCTGCGATTCAAAAACGGGTTCTTCTACCCGCACACTGATCGCTGCTACGATGGAAGCTCGAATATCTTTTGCATCGTAATTTTTATTATAAAAATCGCGAACCGTTTTCACTACCGCTTCCCGGAACGCATTGAGGTGGGTTCCGCCCTGGGTCGTATTCTGACCATTGACGAAAGAATAATATTGCTCGCCGTACTGGTTGGCGTGAGTCATGGCGACTTCGATATCCTCTCCCCGAAGATGAATGATCGGGTAGCGGAGATTTTCCTTATTGGTTTTTTTTGTGAGTAAATCCAGTAATCCCTTGCTGGAATAATAGGACTTGCCGTTGTAATTCAGCTTGAGACCGGAGTTGAGGAAGGCGTAGTTCCACAATTGGTTATCCAGAAAATCACTTCTGAATTTATAATTTTTAAAAACCGTTTTATCCGGTTTGAAAGTAATGATCGTACCGTTGTTCTCCTTGGTTTTTTTGACGCGGGCATCATTGGTGAGTTCGCCTCTTTCAAATTCTGCAATTTTGGTTTTGCCTTCTCGAATGGCCTGCACTTTAAAATAATCTGACAAAGCGTTGACTGCTTTTGTACCCACACCATTCAACCCCACGGATTTTTTAAAGGCTTTGGAATCGTATTTTCCACCCGTATTTATTTTAGAAACACAATCCACAACCTTTCCCAGCGGAATCCCACGACCATAATCGCGGATAGTCACCGAGCCTTCTTCAATGGAAATATCGACGGCCTTACCGTGACCCATGACAAACTCATCTATGCAGTTATCAATCACCTCTTTTACCAGGACGTAGATGCCATCATCCGGGGTGGAGCCATCGCCGAGTTTACCGATGTACATTCCGGGACGCATTCTAATATGTTCACGCCAATCTAAGGATCGGATGTTATCTTCGTTATACGTTATTTTTGCCATACCTTTATAATGGGAGTATTTTTTTGAGGATAATTTTTTTGAATTTTAAACGAAAAACCTGCTTGTTGCTAGTGTCAGGTGGGACACCTGACACGAAAAAGACCGCTCCGGCCAGACAGTTAATAACCACGAATCCTTTTCTCACCAGGTGGGAAACCTGACGAACTTTAGGAATCAGGTTATTTTCTTTACGAAAAGAAATTAGATCCCGTTTAAATTCAATAAATTTTCCCTCATCATTCTAATTAAAATAAGAAATCAAATTTAAGGATTTCCGAGGGGTTTCACAAAAAAGTTTAAACAATTTGATTAAATAAATATCTTTTTTTGGGTACAAATTCATTTGAACATACAGAAAGTTACGAATGGCTGCTGGCTGGGTTGAAGCGGGAGTGGCGGATTAAGTTTGGCTTTTTTTGGCTGACGGGGTTTGCTGCGCTCTACCTCTTTTTTTGTGGTTGGAATGCCTCTACCGGGCATTTGGCCTGGTATGTTTTCGCATTTATTTTCGGATTGGGTTGTCTTGGATTTGGCTGGACTTGTCTGCGAAGCCGACGAGCCAAAGAGCATCGTTTATTTTATTATATAAAAGAAAATCCACGCCATATCGTTTGGGTGTATTCTATATTAAAGGTACAGCTACCCTTTGGTTTTCAGGTGGCTAAGAGCGGAACCCTGTATTTTAAGCTGGCGGATGGCGATGAGATTTCGGTCGGTCTCCCGGAGCATCAGCTCAAGCTCGTTTCCGAATCCCTCAACGCTATCTTGCCCCATGCTTCCTTTGGCTACAGTCAGGAACGGGATCAGTTATTTTCCATCAATCCGGCCTTGCTGGTTTACCACGAAGACGACTAGGGAACTTTTTTTTACTTGGTTCCTGTTTCTCCTCTGCAATTACTTGTGATTATTTTTTTAAAAATGGTTTTTCTTTTTTTTAAAAAGTCTATATTTGCAGTCCTTTAACAAGGAAAAACGGCGAGGTAGCTCAGCTGGTTAGAGCGCAGGATTCATAATCCTGAGGTCGAGAG
>JAHDCK010000258.1:5801-7064 GCA_020629915.1 Saprospiraceae bacterium | reverse complement strand
TTTCTCTCTTCGTTCGAAATGACAACTTTTTATTTTTGTTTTTCAAAAGTTCGGCAGTTATTTTCTGAAAACCAATAAGTCTGCGATACAATTTTTAATAACCCAATATCATACAAAGCTTATAAATTTATTTATTTTGTATAAAATTTGTCATATTACAACATTACATCCCACCTTTGATAACCGCATTTATCACAAGGAATGCCTGACGTTGGCAGAGCTGGGATACAAAGTCATCCTGCTACACAACAATGAAGAAACCGGAAACAAAAATGGCGTAGAACTCCTTCCCCTAAAAAACCAAAACGGCAATCGCCTCGAACGATTCATTACATCCAATAAAAAAGTATTTGAAAAAGCATTGCAATTAAATGCGGACATCTACCACTTTCACGATCCGGAATTATTACCCATTGGATTAAAACTCAAAAAGAAAAACAAAATAGTCATATACGATGCACACGAAGACGTTCCCCGACAAATATTATCCAAACCCTGGATTCCAAAAATATTTCGAGGGTTAGCTTCTTATGGATTTGAAAAATATGAAAATAATATTTGTAAAAAATTAGATGCCATTGTCACGCCCACGCCACACATTGAAGATCGATTTTTAAAAATAAATAAAAATACAATATCAATTTGCAATTTCCCCAAGCCGGAAGAAACACCAACAGTAGGGGAGTGGGATAAAAAGCAAAATGAAATTGTTTATATCGGTGCATTAGGAAAAGTAAGAGGCATTAAAGAACTCATCCAATCCCTTGAATTTTTAAATATACGATTAAATCTAGGCGGAAACTGGTGGTACGAAACCTTTAAAGAAGAAGTGCAACAATTACCTTCCTGGAACAAAGTAACAGAGTGGGGTTACGTCTCCCGCACTCAGGTACAGGAAATTTTATCCCGCTCCAAAATCGGCATGGTCACTTTGCACCCCATTGTCAATTACAAGGTCGCCTACTCTGTAAAATTATTTGACTACATGGCCGCCGGGATTCCAATCATTGCATCCGATTTTCCAATGTGGCGAAAGATGATCGAAGAAGCCGACTGCGGTTTGTTAGTTGACCCCCTCGATCCAAAAGCCATCGCTAATGCTGTTCAATATTTATTAAACAATGAAGCCGAAGCTCAACGCCTCGGCCAAAACGGAAGAAAAGCCTTTCTGGAAAAATACAACTGGCAAACCCAAAAAATAAAACTGGATAGTTTGTATAAGAAGTTACTGGAACAAAAGTAACCTAAAACAAAATCAGGTTG
>JAHDCK010000258.1:0-5701 GCA_020629915.1 Saprospiraceae bacterium | reverse complement strand
CCCTACTGCTTCATCTTCTTCGCCCGCTTATCTTTTTGCATTTCGTTTTCCCGAGACCAGTTTGATTTATACAATTCAAATCTCGAAGGCTCCTGTCGCTCCGGGAAAAAATTATTGTTCCGATCTGTGTCTGCCGTTTCGAGATAGGGATCGAGTTCTACACTTTGAAGTTGTTTCTTAGTAGGGAAGACCTTCGTCACTTTATCATTTTTCATTTTCCAAATCTCCGCCGGGATGCGAATGATTTCCGTGCTACCGTCCGTATAAGTAAACTCCATAATTATCGGCATCACCAAACCTCCAATATTGGAAAACGTAATTTCATTAAAATTATAACCCGATTTCAACAACTCCTTTTCAGCGTCATCCAATTTGTCGTAGTATTTTTTATATGCTTTTTTATCCAGATTGTTTGGTTTGTACGGATCGTATTCAGAGTAAAAATCCCGAAGAGACGAATCCATTTCATCTTGCGTTTTTGCAATGGCTTTTTTATTACGAATTGCAGTTATATGTTCTTTATCATTTTTTGCTTTCGCAATAGGCTTTTCTATATCTGGATTTTTTGTATTGAAATTATAAATATCCACTTCATCTATAGAAATATCCACATGATCCGTTGTAAAAAACCATCCTCTCCAATACCAATCCAAATCAATCCCCGAAGCATCTTCCATCGTTCTAAAAAAATCAGCCGGACTAGGATGCTTAAACATCCATCGTTGAGAATACGTTTTAAAAGCATGATCAAACAACTCTCGTCCCATCACTGTTTCTCGTAAAATATTTAATGCCGTTGCAGGTTTAGCATAAGAATTCGATCCAAACTGGGGGATAGATTCTGAGTTGGACATAATAGGCATAATGTTCGTTTTATCGCCTTTCATATAATCGACGATCTTATGTGCTGGCCCACGTCGGTGCGGATAATTGCGTTCCCATTGCTGCTCTGTTAAAAACTGCACAAAAGTATTCAGCCCTTCATCCATCCAGGTCCATTGGCGTTCATCCGAGTTGACAATCATAGGAAAGTAGTTATGACCTACTTCGTGAATAATTACGCCAATCATTCCATACTTAATTCTCTTGCTATACGTTCCGTCTGCTTCTGGTCTTCCAAAGTTGAAACAAATCATCGGATATTCCATTCCTGTAAATTTTGCATGGGTAGATATAGCAACGGGGTAGGGATAATCAAAAGTGTAATGCGAATACCATTTTAATGTATGCGCTACAGCTTTGGTTGAATATTGCTCCCAAAGAGGATTGCCTTCTTTCGGATAATAGGACATGGCCATTACTGTACGGTCTCCCATCTTCACACCCATTGCATCCCAAATAAATTTGCGGGAAGAAGCAAAGGCAAAATCTCTTACATTATCTGCTTTAAAAATCCAGGTCTTTTTCCCACTGGCTTTTGACTTTTCATTTTTTTCTGCTTCATCCTGGGTAACGATCATCACTGGTTCTTTTGCCGTTTTGGATTTTTCCAATCGGTCTTTTTGTTTTTCAGTTAGAACATCATCTGGATTCTGTAATTCTCCAGTGGAGGCTACGATATGATCTTCCGGTGCCGTAATATGTACTTCATAATCTCCAAAGGAAAGTGCAAACTCCCCACGTCCCAAAAACTGCTTATTTTGCCATCCTTCAATATCACTGTACTGACACATGCGGGGAAAAAACTGTGCAATGGAGTACATATAATTTTTATCTTCAGGAAAATATTCATATCCCGATCGTCCGCCATAATTTCCTCCATCATTGATATTATACCACCAGTCAATATTAAAGGAAAAAGTTTTACCTGATTTTAAAGGACTTTCCAAATTGATGCGCATCATTGTTTTTACAATGGTATAAGACAAATCCTTTCCATCCTTATAAGTTACTTTTTCTATTTTAAATCCACCATCAAAATCCGGAGGTAAAATCCCTCTCAAACTTCGCATACTCATTTTTTCACGGATGGAAGAGGTGCGTACCTGATGAGATTCCGAGTCCTTTGCTCTTACATTCTGATCTAATTGAACCCAAAGGTATTCCAAATCATCTGGGGAGTTATTGGTATAGGTAATAGTTTCCGAACCATTAATTCTTTGTTTTTTATCATCCAATTCCAGCTTTATCAGATAATCTGCTTTTTGTTGCCAGTACTCATGGCCAGGTGCACCCGATCCAGTTCGGTAAACATTTGGAGTTGCGAGTTCCTCTTTGAGTTGTTTGAATTTATTATGGTTATAGTTTTCTTGTGCTGACATAGTGAATGCCAGCAATAATGCTAGTAAAATAAAGATTTGCTTCATGTTGCGTTTGTTTAATTTCTGAATAGTAAAGGTGCTGTAAATAGCAGCACTAAGATAGAAACTATTCTTCTTATTAGAAGATGTTCCACGTGGAACAATTTTTCTAAAACATAAATTATACCTAATAAAATGAATAGAATAATGATTTGTCCAATTTCTAAGCCTAGATTAAATCCTAATAATGGTATAAATAAGCTTTTTTCTGCCATCAATAATTGCCTTAAATAATTAGAAAAACCCAACCCATGTATGATCCCAAAGAATATAACCAGAACAATAGACAGCGTAGAAAACCGGGTTGTCTTTGTAAAAAGAGCAATAAGTGCAGTTATCAAAATAGTAATAGGAATTAGAAATTCTATAATAGTAGGAGAGATAGAAACCCATTCCAAGGTGGCTAATGCCAGAGCAATAGAGTGTCCAAAGGTGAATCCAGTAATAATCCAAAAGAACTTTTTCCATTCTTTTAAAGGAAATAAAACACTCAATGCTGCTATAAAAAGCATGTGGTCATAGCCATTCCAATCTAAAATATGTTCAAATCCAAGGGTAAGGTATAATTCAAATGTGGACATTCTGATTATTATTTACGAACTTTAAGGCATGAATTTACTTAATTTTAACCAATTGTTCCACGTGGAACATTCCATAAAATGCCTTTTATTCCTGAGCCTTGGAATATTATTAACTTCCTTTTACCATCCATTTTATATATCCGTATGTGAAATCAACCATAATGAAGAGAACAAAACCCTTGAAATTTCTATAAAGGTATTTACGGATGACTTAGAAAATGCACTAAGGGAAGAGGGGAAAGGAATTTTACATTTAGATTCTAACAAGGAGATACCAAAATCAGATTCTATAATTGGAGCATTTGTAAAGAAACACCTCATTCTAAAATCTAATAAAAAGGATTTTGAATTAGAATTTATTGGAAGGGAATATGTAGAAGATCTCACCTGGGCACATTTTCAGATCAATAAAGTAAAGCGACTCAAGGAACTGACAGTTCATAATTCTATCTTTTTTGGCCTTTTGGAAGGTCAAAAAAACATCATCCATTTAAAATACAAAGGTGAAAAGTACAACCTATTGTTAAAGGAAGGACATGAAAAAGAGCAAATTTTATTCTAATGTTCCACGTGGAACATTAGTAATTAGAAAGAAGCCATGATTTAAAGTCTTCATAATTGACATCCAATAAGGTAGCTTCCTTCTTTTGATCCTTCAAAATGGCCAATCTTTCAGGAACATGGATATTGCCATTTAGGATTCTTTCCATATCTGGTTTGAATTTAGAAGGGTGAGCTGTTTCCAAAATGACTCCCTGAGCATCCGGGTTTTCAACTAAATAATCCTTAAATGCTAAATATCCAACTGCTCCATGAGGATCAATAGTATAATTATAATGAGAAAAAACCTCCCGAACACTTGCTTCTGTTTCTACATCATTATAAGAATAACCTGAAATCTTAGCTTTCATTTGATGCCAATCCTTTCCGTAAAGGTCTAACATTCTAACAAAATTAGAAGGCGCACCAACGTCCATAGCATTAGAAAGCGTCCGAACAGAAGGCCGGGTTTGATAAATTCCCGTTTTTAAATAGGAGGGAACGACATCATTGGCATTAGTAGCTGCAATAAAATGATCAACAGGTAAGCCCATTTTATAAGCTAGTAAACCTGCTGTAAGATTTCCAAAGTTACCACTAGGAACTATAAAGACTACATTATCTTTATTCTTCAATTGCTTCCAGGCTTCTACATAGTAAAATGATTGAGGAATCAACCGGGCAATATTGATAGAGTTAGCAGATGAAAAGCGAATATTTTGATTCAATTCATTATCCAAAAAAGCCTTTTTCACCAAAGCCTGACAATCATCAAATGTTCCATTTACCTCCAAAGCGGAAATATTATGCCCAAGCGTTGTTAGTTGCTTTTCCTGAAGATGACTCACCTTTCCACTTGGATACAAAATGACCACTTTAATTCCAGGCGTTTTATAGAATCCAGCTGCAACAGCTCCGCCCGTATCACCAGAAGTCGCTACTAAAATCACCAACTCTTTATCGTTTCCTCTGTTAAAATAACTCATCAACTGCGCCATGAATCTGGCTCCAAAATCCTTAAAGGCCAGGGAAGGCCCATGAAATAATTCAAGAATATGGGTTTGTTGATTCAGGGAAACAATCGGAGCCGGAAAATTTACTGCATTTTTTATGATTTCATCCAGCGCATCTTTGGGGATATAATTACCAAATAAATTTTCACAAATATTAGTGGCAATCTCCTGAAAGGAATACTGTTCTATATTTTTAAAAAAATCATCGGGAAGTTTAGGAATAGAAACCGGCATATACAAACCATTATCTTCCGGTAATCCTTTTAAAACTGCTTCCTTTAAATCAACAATATTCTCCTTATTATTTGTACTATATAATTTCATAATAAAATAGCTCCTTCCGAATTAATTTCAGAAATGAATAAATCGTTTTCTATTTTTAAATCATTAAAAACCCGCTGCATAGCAACCCCGGCATTCTCCGCAATTAAGCTATTGGCAGATATTGCAAAAATAGAAGGCCCTGCCCCGGAAATACTACAACCCAAAACACCTTCTTTTAAGGCAGCCTCTTTTACTTTATAAAATCCTTTTATCAAAGGGGCACGTTGGTGCTCGATTAAATGATCCTCCAAACAGCTTTTTATCAAATCAAAATCACTATTGTAAAATCCCGTAATTAAACCCGCAATATTTGCACTCTGTGCTATGGCATTTTTTAACGGAACTTCTGGTTTCAAAATTGCTCTGGCTTCTTTTGTCAAAACCTCAATGTGCGGATAAACAACTGTTGTATATAATCCTTTTGGTGTAGGTAGGCGATATACTTCGGTTGCTGTTCTGCACAAAATCATTCCACCCAACAAACTCGGCGCTACATTATCTGAATGCCTGGAACCACTAGCCAAAACTTCTCCATCTAAAATAAACGGCAGCAAGTCTCTTTTACTCAATGGTGATTTCAATAATTTATGAACAGCAAAAGCTCCGGCTACTGCACTTGCAGCACTTGACCCCAAGCCACTTCCAAAAGGCATTTTTTTATGTATGGTCATTTCGATTCCCCGCTCTTCTTCACCCAAATGTTTTAGTAAAGATAGGGCCGCAACGGAGGCTGTGTTTTTATGAATATCATAAGGGAGTTTTCCCTTGGCTCCACGAATCTCTTTAATTACCAATCCTTTGGTATCTTTAAAACGAACGGTAATTTCATCGCCGGGTTTGTGCAAGGCATATCCCAAAACATCAAACCCACAAGCCACATTGGAAACCGTTGCTGGTGCAAAAACTTTAATACCAGAACTCATTAAATATTTTATTTATAAAT
>JAHDCK010000257.1:4636-7090 GCA_020629915.1 Saprospiraceae bacterium | reverse complement strand
GCCTACGAGTTTTTGGAAAAACACGGAAGGAAATTTCAATTATATATAAATGGACAATGGGAAAAACCAGATTCCAATAAATATTTCAACAGCATCAATCCTTCTACAAAGGAAAAACTTTGTGAACTGGCTGAAGCCAATACAAAGGACGTGGACGCAGCCGTGAATGCTGCAAAAAAAGCCTTACCCAAGTGGGTAGAAATCGGGCCACACCAAAGAGCGAGATACCTTTATGCCATCGCCAGGCAAATCCAAAAACATTCCCGACTGTTTGCTGTCCTGGAATCTTTGGACAATGGCAAGCCCATTCGGGAAACCAGAGATATTGATATTCCACTCGTCGCCCGTCATTTTTATCACCATGCAGGTTGGGCTTCCCTGATGGAAACCGAGTTGAAGGATTATAAAGAAATCGGAGTCATCGGGCAAATCATTCCCTGGAATTTTCCTTTGCTGATGTTGTGTTGGAAAATTGCGCCGGCACTCGCGATGGGGAATACTGTTGTGATGAAACCCGCAGAATTTACTTCGCTCACCGCTTTGTTATTTGCAGAAATCTGCGATCAAATTGGATTGCCCAAGGGCGTGGTGAACATCGTAACCGGGGATGGAAAAACCGGGGCGGACATCGTGAATCACAAAGATGTCAGCAAAATTGCGTTTACCGGATCGACGGGCGTAGGTAAAATTATTCGTCGGGCAATTGCCGGAACAGGGAAGAAAGTTTCCCTTGAATTGGGTGGAAAATCGCCGTTTATCGTTTTTGAGGATGCGGATTTGGACAGCGTGGTGGAAGGTGTCGTGGATGCAATTTGGTTTAATCAGGGCCAGGTTTGTTGTGCGGGTTCCAGATTGCTGGTTCAGGAATCAGTTGCGGAAAAATTATATAAGAAAATTCGAGCGCGGATGGAAAAACTCCGTGTTGGAAATTCATTGGATAAATGTATTGACATCGGAGCTATCGTCGCACCGGTGCAACTCAAAACGATCACCGAACTCGTCAAAAAAGGTGTGGATGAAGGTTGTAAATTATGGCAACCATCCTGGGCAACACCCAAGGACGGTTACTTCTATCCGCCGACGTTGTTTACGGATGTGGCGCCTTCCAGTACGATTGCTCAGGTAGAAATTTTTGGGCCGGTGCTTGCAGCGATGACTTTCCGTTCGCACAAGGAAGCGGTCAAGTTGGCCAATAACACCCGCTACGGATTGGCGGCAAGTATTTGGACAGAAAATATCAATCTCGCATTGGACATTGCGCCTCAACTCAAGGCCGGAACGGTTTGGATCAACTGCACCAATGTCTTTGATGCCGCTGCCGGATTTGGTGGATATCGGGAGTCAGGTTTTGGGCGTGAAGGTGGAATAGAAGGATTATTTGAATATGTAAAACCTAAAATTGAATCTGAGTTTTCTGATAAACCTTTCGTCGTTCTACCTAAAAAATCAAAAGGGACATCCTCTAACGGAGCGATGACTTCCATAGACAGAACAGCCAAAATGTATATCGGAGGAAAGCAAGCCCGCCCGGATGGTGGTTATAGTATGGTGGTAAATGATATATTTGGAAATTATGTAGGTGAGGTGTCCAAAGGAAATCGCAAGGACATTCGGAATGCCGTTGAAGCAGCGAGGAAGAGTGGAAAATGGTTGGGTCGAACGGGACATTCCAGGGCGCAGGTCTTGTATTATATTGCAGAAAATTTATATGCCAGAAAAGAGGAGTTTGCGAGTCGCCTGATGCAAATGACAGGGCAAAGCAAATCCGAAGCGATGCTGGAAGTTGATACATCTATTGAACGCATATATTATTATGCCGGATATGCAGATAAGTATGACGGTCGGGTGCATCATACCATTTTTAGAAATGTCACTTTGGCGATGCCGGAAGCGATTGGCGTTTTGGGTATCGTTTGTCCGGATGAATTTCCGCTGCTTGGATTTATCTCTACGGTGATTCCTGCGTTGGCCATGGGGAACAATGTGGTTGTCGTTCCTTCAGAAAAGGCACCACTTTCTGCTACGGATTTTTATCAGATTTTGGAAACCTCAGATGTGCCTGCCGGAGCGGTTAATATCGTTACGGGTGCTAAGGAAGAACTCGCTGATGTTCTCGCCAAGCATGATGATGTGGACGGGCTTTGGTATTTTGGAACAAAAGAAGGCAGCAAAAACGTGGAGTATCTCGGCACAGATAATATGAAACGCACCTGGGTGAATTATGGCCAACATCGAAACTGGTTGGAGGCTTCGCACGGACAAGGAAAAGATTTCCTTCGACTGGCAAGCGAAATCAAAAACATCTGGGTTCCTTATGGGGAGTAATTCAATGGTACAATGGTGTAATGGTACAATGGTACTATGGTACAATGGTTCAATGGTTCAATGGTTCAATGGTACAATAGGAGAATGATTTTTATATTTAAATAATAAATTGGTCAATGGTCAATGGTC
>JAHDCK010000257.1:0-4536 GCA_020629915.1 Saprospiraceae bacterium | reverse complement strand
CAATAGGAGAATGATTTTTATATTTAAATAATAAATTGGTCAATGGTCAATGGTCAATGGTCAATGGTCAATGACAACTTGGTTAATGAAAAATAAAATAAAATGGGAAGTTTTCATATAGATGCAAAGGTAGGCGATGTCGCTGAAACAATTTTATTGCCGGGTGATCCGCTTCGGGCAAAATTTATGGCAGAAAAGATGTTAGATGATGTGGTTTGTTATAATAAAGTTCGAAATATGTTGGGCTTTACAGGGATGTATAATGGGAAACGGGTTTCTATCCAGGGGTCTGGAATGGGAATGGGGAGTACAGCCATTTATGTCAATGAATTGATAAAAACATACAACGTAAAAAATTTAATACGTGTAGGAACCTGTGGTGCTATCCAGGAGCAACTGGAAGTCGGCCAGGTGATCTTAGCGATGAGTGCTTCCGGAGATTCCGGGGCGAATACGGCTTACTTTGGTGGAATGCACTTTGCTGCGACGGCTGACTTTGGTTTGCTGATGAAGGCTTATGAGACGGCCCAAAAATTGAATATTCCAACCATCCAGGGCGAAATTTTTAGCACGAATACTTTCTACGATGACGATCCCAATCGCTGGGACAAATGGGAGAAACACGGCATCCTCGGCGTAGAAATGGAATCTCAGATTTTGTTTACACTCGCAAAACGACTCAACGCAAAAGCACTGACTATTCTCACCGTGAGTGATAATATAAAAACAGGTGCCGCTGCTCCACCACAGGAACGGGAGCAGTCCTATTCGGATATGTTTCGGATTGCCTTGGAGTTGGCTTAGAGTTTATTTGTTTTTATCATATAGGATATAACTGTTATTATCTTCCAGGATAAAATACGGGGGCTTTAACTTTTCATAAGAGGAAGCCCCAAATTTTGTAATAAAATATTGTTGCATCTTGGCCTGTGGTTTAAATTTTTCCCATTCATTGGTGATGAAAATACATCTTGTTTTTCCTGTTTCAATGGTAGAGAGTAACCAAAACTCATAAGGAGAAGACCATTCCATCCAAAGTAAATCCATTGGAGCATCTTCTGAATTCATTAATACTTTATTTGGATATGTTTCTGTAAGGAATTCCCTTTGCCAGTTAAGGCGATCAGTAAATTTTGTGCTGTTGGCACATAAGTGCAGAAGCCGAAAACTAATCAATATCCCAAGGAGCAAAAATTTATTTTTATAATTCCACTGTGGTAAAAAATCATAGGCAAAAGGAACTAATACGAAAATACTCAATGGAAGATAGAGGTTTTCTGCGTAGAAATTTGGTTCTAAATAGGAGTGGGTAACATTTATAAGTAACAAATACCCAAAGAAAAAAGCCAGAAAAAATCTGAGGTTTAATTTCTGTTTGTTTTTAAAGTAGAATCTCCAAATTAGTAACAACAGAAACCCAAGTAGATAGTAGTTTTTTGCTAATAAGAATAAAAAATTTCTGTTAGAACGCAAATCGAAATAATTGGGAAACAAACTGATAAAAGAACTTAATTGTCCCATGGCTCTGCTGTCGTATTCTGTTTCAGGAATCAAGAAGGATTTTATAATAAATAAACCAATGTAAAGGAGTAAAGAATAAATGTGTTTTTTAAATTTACTTTCCTCCGGAAAAAGAAGCCGATAGCGCATCAGGAAAAACAATTGTAAAAAACCATATACAAAAATCAGCAAAGGGTGAAAAAATAAAATAGTGCCGAGAAAGATTAATTGAATAATAAAATATAGAATATTTTTAGTTTTAAAATCCTGATATTCCAGCCAGGCAAAACACAAAATGCAAAAACCAATTCCCTGTGGCAATTCTGATTGAATCCAGTAAAAGGTATCCGTGGTCATCAAAAAGGAAAATCCAAGAAGCGTCAGGGCTAATTCCTTATTCTTGAATTTTAATAATACAATTAGAAATATAATTAAATAATATAAAATAAACCAGCCGGAGTATAATTTCAGAACAGTTGTAAGTGGTAATTCCATGTCCATAGCAAGTACGGGAACCCATTGCGTTAATGCTGCTCCAAAACGATTATTTTGAATAAAAATATTTCCATCCTTTGAATAGTAAAAAAGATGAAAAGCGATGTCTGTGAAAATGGTGCGTTCTTTATAAAAGAACAGGGCAAGAAATAGCAAGGCGGTATAAGTTAATATACCGAAAATAAAAATCTGTTTTCTATTCATTATTATTAGGATTCCCGGTTAGGATCCCTGTAGCGTTCCATAATGTCTTTATTAATAGCAATACTGGCATTTAACTCAAAGCCAGCTAACAAGATAAAGGAATTGGTTTGAAGCCAAATCATAATCACCATCAGCGTTCCTATCGAACCATAAACTTTATTATAACTATTAAATGTATTTACAAAATACGAAAACCCCACAGAAATCAAAATACAGAGGATAGTAGCTAATGCTGCGCCTGGGGTCAACCAATTAAATTTTTCACGGGTGGCCGGTCCGTATCTGTAGATAGTTGCAATTATAGCATAAAATAATATAACAATCATGAACCATCTTAATAAATGTAAGGCATAAGACAAAAATCCTTGTATTTGAAATAAATCCAATAAATAAAAAATCACTTCATTTCCAGCTAATATAAATGCAATTGCTAATATGAGTAAAAGGGCAAGCAGAAAAGTGAGCTTGATTGCCACCCATCTTTTTTGCAGGGGAGACCTCTTTGTAAAAGTAGATTTGACATAGGATTTATCAAAACCCCGCATCATTGACATCATACCATTAGAGGCAAAAAACAAAGCCAGGAAAAAACCCAGGGACAATAATCCTCCTCTGGGCATACTCAATAATTCGTCAACGATACTGTAAAGGGCATCGCAAGTGCGTGCTGGCAAAATTCCATCCAATAACTGAATGACGAGTTTGTCGAAATCGACAATGGGAATGTAGGGCAGGAGGGTGAACGTAAAAATAATGGTCGGAAAAATGGCAAGCATAATGCTAAAGGCAAAGGAATTTGCCCTGACCATCAGATCAAAGTTTTTGGTTTCGTAATAAACGAATGAGATTACATCATATATTGGAATTCCATTGAATCCGGGAAGGGAAGCCGATCGGGACCATTCCACGATCTGTTTGATTAGGGGAAGAGAAATAATAAAATTATATAAATTAAATTTATTTTTATTCAAACCAGGGTTTTAGTTTATTGATGAGGTCATCGGGTGCCGGGCAACGCTTTTTGGTTTTATCTTCTACAAAGGCTAATCGAATACGTCCACCACAAATTAACTTATTGTTTTCGTTATATATGTCTGTATGAAATACAATTTGATCTGTAGGAAGTTCATTTAATGTTGTTTTCAAGGTCAGCAAATCATCGTAATGGGCTGAGCGGACATAACGCACTTCCATAGACATAACGGGCATCAGGATGCCATAGTCGTCTTCCAGTTGCCGGTAAGTCAGGCCAATTGCCCGAACCGCCTCAGCTCTTCCTACCTCAAAATATTGAGGATACACACCGTAATAAATATAACCCATTTTATCTGTTTCGCTGTAGCGGACGCGCACCTGTGTTTCGTGTTGAAACATATTTGATAATTGTATTTTTATTTCAAACTGCAAATTACAAAATCTTATTTTTAGAAAAAATTTAATTTTACCCTGTCACTTTTTGTTTTTGAGAATATCATAATTTGCTTCTTTTGGCAACCTTTTGGTATAAGATTAACCAAAGCATGAATGATATACGTAAATTGCATTTTTATTTTTAGTATAACCACCGCAGGGCAAGCGGTGGTTTTTTTTATTTTTTACCTTTGCAAAAAAAACGATGTCTGCAACGCTTATTAAAAATGCTCAAGTTATTAATGAGGGTAAAATTCAAAACCTCGATATCCTAATTAAAAATGGACGGATTGAAAAAATAGCTCCTATTATTGACGCTCCTTCCAACACGGAAATCAATGCTGATGGTCTACATCTCCTGCCGGGTATCATAGATGATCAGGTGCACTTTCGCGAACCGGGCCTGACCTATAAGGCGGACTTGTACACCGAACCTCGTGCGGCTGTTGCCGGTGGGGTTACAACGTATATGGAAATGCCTAATACAAAACCAGCCACCTTGACGCAGGAATTGCTGGAGGAAAAATACCAGACCGCCGCCCAAAAATCCCTCGCCAATTTCTCTTTTTTTATGGGTGCTTCCAATGATAATATTGAGGAAGTTTTGAAAACAGATCCGACTCGTGTTTGTGGGGTAAAGGTTTTCATGGGTTCCAGCACAGGCAATATGCTGGTAGATAATCCACGGACACTGGAAAATATTTTTTCACAGACGCCAATGCTGGTAGCCACACATTGCGAGGACGAAGCCACTATTCGGGAAAATGCTAAAAAAGCCCGGGAAAAATACGGGGAGGATGTTCCAATTGAAGAACATCCCAATATTAGAAACGAAATCGGTTGTTACAAATCCTCCTCTATGGCCATCGAATTGGCTAAGCAGCATAATACACGCCTTCATATTTTACATATATCAACTAAAGATGA
>JAHDCK010000256.1 GCA_020629915.1 Saprospiraceae bacterium | reverse complement strand
AATAAGCCAATTCTTATGGATTGGCTTATTTTTTTGTCAATCGGCAAAAAACCTGTAATTTTATTCATGGAGAAAGTATTTTTAGGAAAAACTATACTGCCTCCCACCCTCTCTGGATAATCCTATTAAACTTTTCTATAAACAAGACAAACCATCGTAAGTAATTTTTTTACTTATAACAAACCATTATATTTAAATTATTTAGGATAAATCGAACTAAATCTATGCATTCTATCGCTACATTCGCTACACTCATTATCAGCCTTTTTGCCCCCTCAGAACCTCCGGCTGAAATGTCCATTTCAGAAAAAAAAGAAATTCAGCATTTTGAACTGGAACCTGTGGCATTTCAGGATTCTGTTCCTATTTCAGTCATCACTGCAGCAGATGGAGAACAAGTTGTTATTCTAAATAGCCCGGTTCCTCAAAATGTTTTCAATCCGGCAGGCCCTCCGTGCCTCGGCCCTCAGGCAGCTATGCCAGGTTGTGGAATGCCCTTAAGCGGTACCAATAATCCGAATATCAACTCAGATGTTTGTACCGGGAATGGTGGACAGGGTGCAGATTTGGATGGTGATGGAGACAACGATGTAAATTATACGATTCACAATGGTGCCTGGTATTCCTTTTGCAATACAACAGGTATTTCACAGGAGGTGACTATTGAGTTTAGCAATATTACCTGTTCGGCAGCCCCTAATCCTCCAGGCCCGGGAATTGGTCTTCAGGCTTCTTTGTGGAATTTTACCCAAACTGGTGGCATTACCAATAGTGCCCACCCAAGTCACGATTCAAACGGAAATCAAAATAATTCTACTTTTACCCTAACCGCCACAGCAGCACCCGGTGATTGCCTTGGAATCATAGCAGATGGATGGAACTCTGCCAACTGCAATTATATGGTTACCGGATTTTGTTGTCCAACCTCTGGTCTCAATGTTAATGCAGGCCCGGATACAGATGTCTGTGCCGGAGAACCATTTACCATTGGAGGCAGTCCTACTTCCACAACAACAGGCGCAAACTATGAATGGTCAGATGCTGCTGGTTCCGGTACTATTTCAGGTGCCGACAACGGTGATGCTTCCATTACTCCGTTATCATCAACGACTTATACCGTTACCGTATCAACAAATCCCTACTGCTCTGTTACAGATATGATAAATCTAAATGTAATTGATGTAAATGTTGAGGCAGGAGATCCAATTACCGTTTGTCCCAATTCTCCTGTAACCCTGGGAGGAAGCCCGGTTTCTACGCACTTTGGTGCCCCTTATGTTTGGAGCGATTTTGCAGGAAGCGGAACGATTAATCCGGGAGATAATGGCCAGGTTACGGTAAGCCCTGCCTTTACGACAACTTATACCGTTTCAGTAACCGAACAAGGCTGCGTAGGAACAGATGATATTTTGGTAACTGTCCATCCGCAGCCCTTTGTTTTTCCTTCAGCCATCCATCCGGCCACCTGTAATTTCCCCGGGAATGCCATTTTTCAGATTAATCCCAGTTTTTTAGATATTTCCTCCTGGGCCTGGCAAAACAGTACCACCTCAATGGTCATGCCACCCGGAACCTTCAATACAAATCTAATTCCTGATCTCGAATCAGACATATACCATGTATCCATATACGATAGTAATGGATGCTTGGACACGATGACCATTAATGTGGGTCAAAAACCCGTGCCGGTGCTGGATGCGACCGGGACGGGTCCAGTCTGTCAAGGTGGGTCACAAGGAAGCATAGATATGGTAATCACTGATGGATCTGCTCCATATAACTACTCCTGGGCACTGGATGGAATGCCCTCCACCAATGGAAATGGCACTGGAACTACCATCAATCCTCTCCCACCCGGAACTTATAATATTACGGTTTTTGATGATGATGGATGTAAAATGGAGACCCAAACCGTTATACCGGATCCGGCTGCCCTGGCAGGAACTTCAACTCCCACTAATCCAACTTGCAATGGTTTGAGCAATGGCTCCATCGATATTACTATGTCCAATGGAATGGCTCCCTTTAATTTTAGTTGGAGTAATTCTACCACAAACGGAAGTGGATCAGGTACTACAATAAATGGATTGGGTGCTGGCACTTATGATATAACTATAACAGATGCCAACAGTTGTGTTTTTGTCGAACAGGTTCCCCTTACCAATCCGCCTCCGATTAATGTTTCGGGAATTGGGATTGCTCCGGGTTGTTCCGGCAATGATGGAAGTATAAATTTAAATATATCAAATGGCACTATGCCATATCAGGTCAATTGGTCAAATGGCGTCATTAATGACTCACAAAGTGGTATCAATATGGGCACTTTTACCATATCTAATTTAGCCACAGGCACTTATGATATTACAGTAACTGATGATTCGAACTGTTCGGGAACTACCCAGATAAATGTCCCTGCCCCTCCATCGTTGCCCACAGCTACTATTAGTGGAACAGGTTCCTTTTGCTCTGGTGATCCTCAGCCCACAGACTTGACTTTAAATCTTTCAGGTACTGCTCCCTGGACGGTGGTTTACGCTATTGATAATGTCGATCAGACTCCAATTGTAATAAATACAAGCCCCTATATACTAACAACTGCAATAGATGGCGACTATACCATTACATCTGTTATGGATAATGATGGCTGTATGAATTCAGGAACAGGAATGGCAACCATTAGTGTGCTGCCCCTGCCCACTGCCACTATTTCTGGTTCAGGATCTGTTTGTTCCGGGAGTACCAATGTCGTTGATTTAACTATTACCCTTACGGGAAATGGTCCATGGACTGTCACTTATGAAATTGATAATGTGGCTCAGGCTCCTGTTAGTATTTCTTCTTCTCCATATATTTTACAAGGTGGAATTGAAGGCACCTATACTATAAGTTCAATTGTTGATGCAAATAATTGTTCAAATACTGGATCTGGAAGTGGAACCGTAGGTGTTTTTGATGCTCCATCGGTTTCTAATTTGCAGGTCGATTGTAATCCGGGGAATACTTCCTATGTAGTTTCCTTTGAAATTTCGGGCGGAGATCCCGGCTCTTACTCTGTTACCGGAGATAATGGTAGTATTTCAGCCGGACCTCCCTATACTTTTACAAGTGTAAATATTGCCAACCAATCCGGGTATTCTTTTGTAGTTGATGATATAAATGGTTGTAGTCCTTCTGTTGTGAATGCTGCAACTTTTGATTGTGGTTGTATTACGACAGCGGGAACAATGGATGCATTGGCATTATCTGTTTGCGTTCCTGATTTGGCAATAGCCAATTATGATAACTCAACTGAAGTGTTGGACGGAGTTGATGATATTGTAGAATTTGTATTACATACGGGAAGTAGTGCTTCTCTGGGTGTCATTTTAGATAGAAATATAAATCCTGAGTTTAATTTTGATCCGGGGAATATGTTCTATGGCACTTCGTATTATATTTCAGCAATTGCCGGAAATGATGATGGTGGTATTGTTGATGTAGACGATCCCTGCTTGTCGGTAGCCCCCGGAACAGAAGTTATTTTTTATGAAGTGCCTACGGCTACTATATCCGGAGATTCGGCAATTTGCATTGGCTCAAGCGCACCCATTCAGGTCGATTTTACAGGAGAAAGTCCCTGGTCTATTACCTACACAGATGGAGTAAACTCTTATACATTTAATGGCATTACATCTAATCCCTACTTATTTAATGTCAACCCTTCAGGCGATTCTACCTATACTATCACCAATGTTGAGAATGATTTTTGTACGGGCACTTCTGCTCAATCAGCCAGTATTTCTATTTTACAACCTATAACCGCAAACATTCCCGCATCCGTTTGTACCGGCGGGAGTTATACTATCAATAATGTAACTTATACCACTCCGGGAATTCACACAGAAACCATTCCCGGAGGGGCTGCAAATGGTTGCGATAGTATTATAATATTAGATTTATCTATACAAAATGTAGTTACAAATACATTGCAAATTGATATATGTGAAGGAGATTCTATACAAGTAAATGGCATTTTTTACAGCAATCCGGGTTCCTATTTGGATACTATTCCGGGCGGGTCAATTCAGGGCTGTGATAGTGTCATCATTATCAACCTTGCCGTTAATAATGCTGTGGTCAACAACCTGACTCCCGTAATTTGTGCGGGGGAGAATATTGTTATCAATGGAATCACTTATCAGCAGGACAGTGTTTACTACGACACTATTCCGGGTGGCTCTACAGCCGGATGTGATTCTGTAATCATTGTTGATCTGACAGTAAATTTCCCTCAAATCAATAATGTATCTTCTTCCATTTGTACAGGAGACAGTATTGTCTTAAACGGCATTTCGTACAAAGATACCGGAGTCTATACGGACACCATTCCGGGAGCAGCAGCGAATGGTTGTGATAGCATTATTGTATTGGATTTATTGTCTCAAAATGCCGTTTTAAATAATATTGATGAATTTTTATGTGTCAATCAAACTCTCCAAATAAATGGTATGACTTACAATGGTCCAGGGATTTTTTATGATACTATTCCCAATGGTTCATTTGGAGGATGCGACAGCGTTTTGGTGATTAGTATAACCCAACTCGATCCTATCATTGGCGTATTTAATGAATCCCTTTGTTTTGGCGACAGCATTTTATTTGATAATATATATATAGATTCTACGGATCAATATTTTGACACACTACCCGGAATGGCTTCCAATGGCTGTGATAGTATTATTGTTTTTAATCTAACAATAATGCCTGAAATTATTACTCCAGTAATTGATTCATTTTGCATAGGAGATTCTATTATAATAAATGGTGAAATCTATAATAGTGCCGGATTATATTATGATACAATAATCAATGGTTCTTCAATGGGCTGTGATAGTATCCTGGCTATTGACCTGAATACGCTGGCCATTCCAATTGACACATTGGATTTTACTATATGTTATAATGATTCCTCTTTTCAAGTCAATGGAATAAATTACCTGGATGCCGGAACCTATCAGCAAACCCTCTCGAATGCGGCTGCAAATGGTTGCGATAGTATTATAATTATACAATTGCAAACTTTCGAGCAAGACACAACTTTCCGAAACGATACCATTTGCAATGGTGATGAAGTCATTATTGGGCTAAACAATTACTCTATGCCCGGAAATTATATTGTTGTTTTACCTAATGCGAATTCGGATGGTTGCGATAGTATTATTTCTATGGATTTAGTGGTAGAATATTCCATTGATTCCTTCCTGTTTGCTTCTCTTTGTACCGGAGATAGTTTATTTTATAATGATGAATACATCGATCAAACAGGTATATTTAATGACACCTTGTATTCTCAACGGGGATGCGACAGCATTATTTATATATTAAACCTTACAGTAGAATCCCCCATTCGGGATACTTTCACCCATCATCTTTGTTTGGGAGAAGACTTTGAAGGAACTCCTGTTAATCAGGATACCATTATAATTAATACCTTCGCAGGTCAGGGAGCTTGCGATACGATTGAAACAAATTTTATATTCTTACATCTTCCATTTGATACTACTTACAACAAATTTATATGTGAATTAGATTCATTCTTTGTGGAAGGTTCCTGGCAAACCACAACCGGAACCTATGTAGATAATTTCTCAACAGTTTGGGGTTGTGATAGCATCATCACTATCAATCTTTTTGTAGAAACACCTATTATAAATATAGATACCTTTACAATATGTGATGGAGATAGCATTCTAATAAATGGAGAATATGAAAGCGAAGCTGGTCCTCACATTGATACGATAACCACTTCCGAGATATGCGACAGTATTGTTGGGGCGATTCTGTTCCTGCAATCCTGCTCCGTTAATGCCGTATTCCTGAGCGATTCCACGAGTTGTAACGGAACCTCTGATGGTGGATTTTCTTTCATCACCACGGGCGGTCAACCCGGATACAATTATGAATGGGCGCATTCTATCCTCCCACTCAATGGAAGTGGCAGCATTAGCAATTCAGGAGATAATACCCAGGTTGGAAATCTGCCGGCAGGTCTTTATAATATCACTATTGAAGACAGCGAAGGGAATGTCACCGATCAATTGCAGGTCGAAATATTTGAACCCGCACCGGTTATAGTTACCGGAAACCTGTTGCAGAATGTTAGCTGTAATGGCGATACGGACGGAGCCGCTTCCGCCTCGGTTAGTGGTGGAAGTCCCGCTTATACTTATTTCTGGTCTTCCGGAGCAACAGGTTCGCAGGTGGATAATCTTGCCCCCGGAGCCACAACCGTAACCGTCACGGATGCTAATGGATGCTCTGATACCTCACAGGTTTTCATTGCTGAGCCACCGGCCATAGCTTTGCAGGTTTCTTCAGAGGATGCCACCTGCTTTGGATTTTTGGATGGACTCATTTCTGTAGATACCGTAATTGGAGGAACGCCTCCCTACTCCTATTCTCTTGATGGCGTATCTTATAATTCTATCCCGCAAATTCCTTTCCTTGGAGCTGGCGACTATACCGTTTATGTTCAGGATGTCAATGGGTGTGCTCAGCAAAGCCAAAGTTTGACTATTAGTCAAGACCCTCAGCTTATCCTCGAAATGCCTGTTGTTGAAACCATTCGTCAGGGAGATTCAGTATTGTTGAATGTATTTGCGAATACCATTATGGATACTTTGATTTGGAATCCAATCGCAACATTGAGTTGTGGTGATTGCCTGACGCCTTTTGCTTCACCGCTACAAACCACTACTTATAACTTAACGGCTATCAACAATGGTTGCTTGACAGAAGGTCAGGTAAGAGTTGAAGTAGATGCGAGCAGACAAATTTATATTCCTAATATATTTACTCCTAATGGTGACGGGGAAAATGAAGTGTTCTTTATACAGGCTGGTGACGGGGTAACAAAGGTGGTAACTTTTAAAATATTTAACCGTTGGGGAGAGCAGGTCTTTTCTTTAAATAATTTTCCTCCAAATGATCCGGCGTTTGGATGGGGCGGGAATTATAAAGGTAAAAACCTGAATCCAGGGGTATTTATTTATTATGCAGAAATTGAATTCATTGATGGAAAAGTTGAAATTTTTGCCGGGGATGTTACCAT
>JAHDCK010000255.1 GCA_020629915.1 Saprospiraceae bacterium | reverse complement strand
TTTTATTTAATTCTTGGTTACGCTAACCTCTTCCAAACTTTTCTTAGAACTTTTTGTCGGACACAACTGTCCAACTATGATTTTACAAAAATCAGACAAAACTGACTTCTATTCAATCTTTCAACTGTTAATTTCCAAACAAGTTATAAACATAGTTATCAACATTTATCGCTTGTTTAACCCCGTTCTCTTTAACGGGCGTGCAAAGGTAATGTATTTATTTGAACTGCAAAACTTTTTGAAAAAAAGATCAATCTTTTTTTGAGAAGTTTTATGGACTGGCTGAGTACTCTCAGAGGCAGGTGGATATTTAACCTGAATAAGGGCAAAAAGGTTCCCGGAAAGTTACATTTTATTTTATGTCAACTATCAAAAATTCCGGTGGATTCCTTTAGAGCCCAGGAAGCTTTACCAGGAACTAAAATACAAGTAATAAGATATTCCAGGCTGTATAAGCAATAGAATAATAGATTCCATTTCCCTACTTGTTCTTTTCCTATTCTCCTTTCATTCTAAAAATTTCAAACAAGGTCGTACAGAGAAAAAGCAACAGGAAACTGTAAATCAAATCATCGGCAGGAATCGTAAGCAAACGAAAATCAAAATTGGCTGCATTATTATATACGACTACCGGTTCCTTGGTAAAGCTTCCGGTTAATGCCCCATTTATTATAAAAAAAGGAAGAAGTGAAATTATATAGGCCAAATAAAACCAAGCTCGGTCCTTTGCATCCCGAAACCACTTATGGTACAACAATAAACTTATGCTCAACAAGATACTTGTGGTAGGATAAATTTTATTTATATTAAAAATTAATAGCAGCAAAAATACACCAAGAATAATATTAGTGAGTATGTTTTCAATTTTTAATACAGGATTATCTTTTATATAACATTTCAAACATTCATAAATAAAAACACAAGCATAGGGAACCGTCAAAAAGAAGAGCCATTCTTCCAGCGGGAGATTGAATATTTTAAAAAATTCAATATAATATTTTTCATTAAAACCCCACACGCCCCAGTGTGTAAAAGTCACATCCCAGGGGATAAAAACCAAAGCTGTCAGACCAATAGCAGGGAATAAATATTTCCATTTTTTAAAAAAAGCTACTTTTTTATCAAAGCTCAAAAAAAGTGGCAGAGAGAGGGTAAAAAGATTTAAACTTAAATAATAAAATGAATTTTCAAATATAGAAACTAACCAAATTGATTCTTGAGTATAGTCTAATACTCCTGTATTTATATTATAAAAAAACCAAAGTAAAAAAACACTCAGCACCGGAATAAAAAGCACAACTACTTTCCAAGGAGAAGTTTCTTTCATCTAGAACAAATTAATCTGATGTCGCAACGCAGATTTAAATAATAAATACATTTTTTTAGAATCATTCACGCGAATGCGCTCCTGTTTTACTTGCATGGCCGGGGCATTTGTAATTTTATCAAACAAACTCGTGTAGTAGCGATAAGCGAGGTAAACTCCTAAGCGTGCGCCCTTGGGCAATCGAATAATCCCCTCATAGGCCGCATCAAAGTCAGCTTTGATATCTGCCTCGATATTGGCTTTGTCCTCATTGCTAAAACGAACAAAATCAATCCCCGGAAAATACACTCTGCCCCGTTCGTCAAAATCGCTTTTCATATCTCGCAGGAAATTAATTTTCTGGAAGGCAGAGCCGAGCTTGCGAGCCGGATCTTTTAGTTTTTCATATAATTTATCATCTCCTTCACAAAACACCTTCAGACACATCAAGCCAACGACTTCTGCTGACCCATATATATACTTATTATATAAACTATCCTCGTATTTATGAAAAAAGAGATCCATTTCCATGCTATCCAGAAACGCATCAATTAATTCCATATCAATTTTATACTCCTGTACGACTTCCTGGAAAGCGTGCAGCACCGGATTTAAACTAATCTTATCTCTAATTGACTTATACGTATCTTTTCTAAAGTCATCCAACAAAACAGCTTTGTCGTGATTGTGAAAAGTATCCACAATTTCATCCGCAAAACGAACAAATCCATAAATTGAATATATTGGTTGTCTAAATTTTTTATCAAAGGCTTTGATGCCTAAGGAAAAGGAAGTGCTATAGCGATTGGTAATCAGCTTACTACACTCATGACATGTATTCGTATATAATTGCATCATCTTTGATTAAGGTTTAATCGTTTTAAAAATTTGGTCGGCTACTACCTGTCCGGAAATCAGGGAAGGTGGAACACCCGGCCCCGGCGTGGTTAGCTGCCCGGTAAAAAACAAGTTTTTCACCTTAGAACTTTTTAGTCGGGGCTTTAGGATTGCGGTTTGGGTCAGGGTGTTTGCCAAGCCATAAGCATTGCCCTTGAAGGAATTGTAATCTTTTTGAAAATCCCGATACGCATAATTTCTTCTGTATATAATTGAATCCCTAATACTTTGCTCTGTCAAGTCTTCTAAGCGATCCATGACCAACTCAAAATAGTAGTCCATGATTTCATCATCCTCCTCCAAACCGGGAGCGGTAGGAATCAAAATGAAAACATTCTCACAGCCTTCCGGAGCTAACTCCGGGTCAGTTTTTGAGGTACAACAAACGTAAAATAAAGGACTCTCCGGCCACTTGGGATCGTCATAAATTTCGATGGCGTGTTTTTTAAAATTGGCATCAAAAAATAAATTGTGATGCAACAAATTTTTTAATTTTTTATTTATACCCAAGTAATATAAAATAGAAGAAGGAGCCATCACCCGCTTCTCCCAGTAGGCCGGGGAATAATGTCGGCATCGCTCCGGGAGAAGGTGTTGCTCTACGTGATGATAGTCCGCTCCGCCAACGACAATATCCGCATGAAACTCGCCTTGATCTGTCATCACTTTTTTAGCGTGACCGTTTGGAACGACAATTTCTTTAACGTTGTGATTGAGTAGAATTTTGACGCCAAGTTCTTCTGCCAGGGCCACCATCCCTTCGATAATTTTGTGCATCCCGCCCTTGGGAAACCAAGTACCCAAGGCTAAATCTGCATAGTTCATCAGGCTGTACATCGCTGGGGTATTTTCTGGTGTAGCCCCAAGGAACAAAACCGGAAATTCCAGCAATTGGATCAGTTTTTCGTTTTTGAAAAGGCTCCGCACATGGTTGGACATAGACTGAAACATCTGCAAACGAAACAGGCTTTTGAATACTCGCCAATCCATAAATTCCATTACAGATAGTCCGGGTTTATATACAAATTCACTAATTCCAACTTGGTATTTGTACTCCGCTTCTTCCAGAAATTTTTTCAGTTTTTTAGAACTACCTGGCTCATAATGCTCAAATAAGTTATATAATTCTTCCAAATTTGCCGGCACATTCATCTCTTCACCTTTTCCAAAGAAAATGCGATAAGAAGGATCTAAGCGAATCAATTCGTAATAGTCAGATGGCTTTTTGTCGAAGGCGGCGAAGAAATTTTCAAAAACATCCGGCATCCAGTACCAGCTCGGCCCCATGTCAAAAGAGAATCCTTCTGCTTCAAATTTTCGGGCACGACCGCCAGCGCAATCGTTCTTTTCCAGCACGGTGACATCGTACCCTTTCTTTGCCAAAAAGCACGCAGCCGAAATACCTGCGAATCCCGATCCGATAACAACTACTTTTTTAGACATGATTTTAGAATTGATATTTGATGGTTTGTATTGAAATTGTTTGATTGAGAAACAGCTATTGGGAAATTTTGTTCATTTAAGGTAACTTCGGCTTTTAGTTTTTCCCGTTTTTACAATATTTTAATTATAATATGAATTACCTAACCTTAGAAAATGTCACAAAGTTTTACGGTGATAAAATGCTGTTTGATGACATTTCTTTTTTTGTAGACCGAGGACACAAGACGGCATTTGTGGCGAAGAACGGAACGGGAAAATCCACTTTGCTAAAAGTGATAACCGGGGTAGAACCCGTGGACGGTGAAAAGGGAAAAGTTTTATTAAATAAAAATATATCCATAGGATTTCTGGAACAGGAACCGGAGTTTCAGCCCGGACAAACTATCCTGGAAGCGGTGTTGGATTCTGATAATCCTATTTTATCCGTTTTAAAAGAATATCAAAATGCCCTGCTTGAAAATAAGCCTGAAAAAATCGAAGCAGCTTCGGCAAAAATGGACAATCTCGAAGCCTGGGATGTAGAAGTCCGGTTGAAACAAATCCTCACGCGCTTTAATGTCGGTCAACTGGATCAACAAGTGGATATCCTTTCCGGCGGACAGAAAAAACGAATCGCTCTAGCCAAAGTTTTGATCAGCGAACCAGACTTCCTTATCCTCGATGAACCGACGAATCACTTGGATCTTGACATGGTGGAATGGCTGGAAAAATACTTGCAACGGGAAAAACTTACGGTCTTTATGGTGACGCATGACCGCTATTTCCTGGATCGGGTTTGCAATCAAATTGTCGAATTAGATAACGGAAAAATATATAGATATAAAGGTAATTATACTTACTATCTGGAAAAGAAAGCGATGCGCCAGGAAATCGAGGAACGGACGAGAGATCGGGACAAAAAAACGCTTTCTAACGAACTAGAATGGATACGCCGTATGCCCAAAGCAAGAGGAACTAAGTCCAAGGCAAGGGTCGATCAGTTTTACGCCCTCAAGGAAAAAATCGGCAAACACATCAAGGAAGAAAAAATATCATTTGATATTATACAAAATCGTCTGGGGAAGAAGATTGTAGAGTTTTACAACGTAAAAAAAGCTTACGGAGATTTCAAAATATTAGAAAATTTTAATTATAAATTCACAAAAGGCGAACGCGTTGGCATCGTAGGTGTAAACGGTGCCGGGAAATCCACTTTCCTGAATATTCTCACCGGGGCAGATGAACCGGATAGCGGACGTGTGGTCGTAGGCGAAACGGTTTTGTTTGGGCATTATACTCAGGATGGGTTGCCCCTTCGAGATGACAAACGGGTCATCGAAGTCGTGCGGGAAATTGCGGATGTCATTCTGCTCAACGGTGGAAGAAAAATGACGGCCAAGCAAATGTTAGAGCGATTTCTTTTTCCAGCAGAGCAGCATCGGCTTTACGTTTCGGCTTTGAGCGGAGGAGAAAAACGGCGACTCTATCTGCTGACCGTTTTACTTAAAAATCCCAACTTCCTGATCCTGGATGAGCCGACGAATGACTTAGATATACTAACTTTAAATGTATTAGAAGAATTTTTATTAGAATTTGAAGGCTGCTTAGTGATTGTTTCTCACGATCGGTATTTTATGGACAAGTTGGTGGATCATTTATTTGTATTCAAAGGAGAAGGTGAGATAAAAGATTACAATGGAAATTATACGATATATCGACAAATTCTAAAAGAAGAAAAACAGAATCAGGAAAAACCGGCTGTAGCAAAAGCTCCTGAAAAACAAAAACCAAAATCTACACAACAAAAATTATCGTATAAAGAAAAAGTTGAATTTGAGCAATTGGAAAAGGACATTGAAAAAATGGAAGCCCGCCGGACAGAAATCAACGAAAAATTCAATGACCCGTCTCTTACCCCAGAAAAAATAAAAGAAATTTCTATAGAACTAAACCAAATTCAAGAAAGTCTGGATGAGAAAGAAATGCGTTGGATGGAATTGGCGGATAAGATTTAATAATGTGGGATGGAGAATGCAAAATGAAGAATTAAACACATTTTCCATTCTGCATTCTACATTCTACATTTAATAAGAACTCGGAATTTTAAATTTATCCAACAGCCATTCTTCATTGAAGATTTTACTAAGATAGCGACTGCCGTGATCGGAGAAAAGCAGGACGACCATATCGTCTTCTTTGAGTTGATTTTTAATTTGAAATAAACACTGGATGACAGCTCCGCTGGAATAACCTGCTAAAATCCCTTCATGCAGAGCCAATTCCCGGGCGCGCACCGCACTTTCCAAATCCTTCACTCGGATAAATTTATTAATCATTTTGAAATCGACATTAGCCGGGATGATATTTTTACCTACGCCTTCCATATAAGTAGGCTTGAGGACATCCGGATTGTAAATTCCTGTTTCGTGATAAGGTTTGAGTGCTGAACCATAAGCATCCACCCCCACAATTTTTACATTCGGATTTTTTTCTTTTAAATATTTTGCTACGCCGGAGATGGTTCCACCTGTGCCTGTACTAGCGATAAAATGCGTCACCTTTCCTTCCGTTTGCTCCCAGATTTCCTTCCCGGTGGTTTCGTAGTGCGCCGTTTGGTTGAGCGTATTAAAATTTTGATTCAAATAATAACCATTTTCTCTCTCCTCACTGATACGTTTGGCCTGATTATAATAAGAACGAGGATCTTCAGGAGAAGCATTGGAGGGACAAATGACGATTTCTGCTCCCAATGCTTTTAGCATATCGTATTTTTCCTTGGACACTTTGTCCTTCACACACAAAACGCATTTATATCCTTTCACCCGGCAGGCCATTGCCAGGGCAACGCCGGTATTTCCGGAAGTTGCTTCGGTGATAGTTCCGCCGGGTTTCAAATCGCCGTTCGCTTCTGCGATTTCAATCATTTTAATGACAATTCTATCTTTAGCGGATTGTCCCGGATTGAAACCTTCCAGTTTTGCCAAAATAGTAGCAGGAAATTTTTCTACGAGTTTATTTAGTTTGACAAGTGGTGTGTTTCCTATGGTTTCCAGTATTGAATTATAGTACATGTGGTTGTGTTTGCTGCAACTTTACATTTTTTATAATAAAGTCCCCTTATTTTTAAAATATTTCAAAACAAATCATTCAATTAGGGCAAGAGTGGCAAATTAAAGCCTGAAAAAAACAAATACAAATTTTAGCGGATTTTTATTTTATAAAATTTATGCTTATAGCATGTTATAATAAAATAAAAAGCGGGTAAGACAAACGCCTTACCCGCTAAACATATTTTACAAATGATTTTAGACTTGTTCTACCAGAGGCTATTTTAGCGAAAGTGAGCAAGTTTTATTTTGAACGAGGCAAATTTTTTAGTCGGACGGGCAATCCGGCGAAAAATTTAACGAAGTTCAGGATAAAATTTTGCCACTTGTAGCAAAATTTGCCGTGTTAGAACAAGTCTATTATAAATCAAATTTAATTCCCTGCGCCAATGGCAGTTCTG
>JAHDCK010000254.1 GCA_020629915.1 Saprospiraceae bacterium | reverse complement strand
CAAAATAAAATTTGAAGGCTTTCTCTCAATCATGAAAATTTAAACATGCTCTTAACCACATCTTTTCTAAGTGAAAAGATGTGGTTTTCTTTGAAAACACTTTTTTCTGTTTATACTTAAAGTCCAATCCCCTGGATTTATCTTCCAACTATTTCTATTTACAATTTAAAATTTCAGGCAGGTGCCTTGTTAATTTCAATTCACACTTGTCCTTTTCAAAAATAAAAATCACCTGATGCTAACGCCAGATGAAATAGAAAACTTAAAACGACTAATGCTTTCAGACCTTTCCGAAAACAGAGAGCTGGCCTTGGAGATCATCGAAAATAATTCATCTGCCATTCCTCCCTGCAGCAAGGAAATAGCCACCTTATACATGATTGGACGGGAGCATTACAAAATTCCGGTAAACCGTCTCCGCAAATTATTTGATTATTTATCTGAACAGGAAAAATCACTAGCGAGAAAAACGTATGGAATTTTTATTAGTACGACTGTTAAACCCAAAGAATTTCTGGTAGAGCAAGCCAATGATTTCCTAAATCATTTTCAGGTTTATGAATCTGTTTTTTTGCAAAACCCGGAAATGGCCAAACCTTTCAGTGCTATAGCAGGTGTACTCTCAGACAAACATTACGAGTATGAACTCGCTATTAAAATTTATGAATTACATATAAAATATTATCCCAAAGCACCTCGATCTCATTTTAGAATAGCATATACGATTTATGCACAAATGATGGATTACCGGCAATTAGATAAAATCCTTTATCATTTTGAAAAAACACATGAATTAGATCCTTATTCTAATGCAGCATCAAATTTGGCTTCCATTTATATCCATTTTAAATTTGATAAAGAAATAGCCAAAGCCTGGGCTAATAAAACGCTTGAATATTATCCTGGTAACCTATCTGCTCACGGAACACTGGCTAGTATTTTTTGCCTCTATGATCGCGATATCGAAAAAGGATTGGCCTTATTTGAAAAACATTACGCTGAAGCTAAAGGGCATTTTTTGTTTTGTAACAAATATGCCTACACCCTCGGTGAGCTCAGAATACAACCCGATAAAGCCATTGAAATTGCCCGGCGGGGAACGGAGTTATCTACTTCTGAAGCGGCCCAGGATACCCTGGCATACGTATTGTGGCGTTGTGCCAAAGATTATGAAGCCGCAGAAGAAATTTACCAAAAAATGAATATTAAAAAATCAAATGACTATGAAGCCCTGGCCAATTATGCTGCAATGATCATGGAATGGAAACAGGATTACAAAACAGCCAAAAAACTCCTGAAACGCAGCTTAAAAATAAAGGATTTTGATATATTTACTTTAGTAGCAATGGGAAATTATTACCGGGACGGAGAAAAAGACAGACAGGCTGCCAGAAAATGGTATGAAAAAGCTTTGGCTGTTTATCCTGATTTTGACCTGGCTCAAAAGGCAATACTCCAACTTTAAGATTTTTTTAACGCTTGTTTCCACCCACCAAAACAGCGAAAAAAGGGCAAAAAATCGTCCCTTCTTGCGAAAATCGCCATTCCCAGTTCCTTGCGCTGTCCTTTCTTGCGAAAATCGCCAGAATCCGATTCTCTATTTGCGATCCCTCATTTTGATTATTTTTAAAAATTCTGCTAATTGAAGTCATTCAATCACCCTTCAAATTTTTAAAGATGAAAAAGTTAGGCTTGTTTTTTACCATGGTTCTGTTTGCCTTTATGATGGCCAGTTTTACCTTTGATAAAAGTAACGATCAGGAAGTCTGGAATGCTCCGGTTGATGCTCCTGTGGAGGAAATGCCTATGTTTATCCAGCAAGATATTCCGGTGAGAAGCAATTAATATTTTTCCTTCTTTGACAAATCCCGTGGAAACGAAAGGCGAAGAAAAATGAAGAAGCGATAGCTATGAAAATAGTGCAGACATTTATCGTCTGGGCGACTGAATTTTTCAAGACTTGCAGTTTCCATTACCAGGGGATTTACCTAAAAAACATATTTTTTATATAAACAATTTCTCAATAATAATATCCCTTGTTTTGAAAAACAAGGGATTTTTTAATCTGCCAATCATTTCGCCAACTCCTTTCCAAGTCGTATTTTCGCACCAAAATAAATTATCATGAAAAATATTTCAGTTATTGGTGCAGGCACAATGGGCAACGGCATCGCGCATGTTTTCGCTATGAAAGGTTATGCGGTTTCTTTGGTGGATATTTCCGAAACGGCTCTGGAAAAAGCCCTCGCAACCATTTCAAAAAATCTGGATAGGATGATCGCCAAGGAAAAAATTTCTGAAGGAGATAAAACCTCGGCGCTTAATAATATTACAACTTATACAGATACGAAAAAAGGCGTTGCGAATGCTGACCTCGTCGTAGAAGCTGCCACGGAAAATATCGAATTAAAATTAAAAATATTTAAAAATCTCGATGAAGCAGCGCCGGAGAAAGCTATTCTTGCCACCAATACTTCTTCTATTTCTATTACAAAAATTGCGGCTGTTACTTCCCGCCCGGAAAAAGTTATTGGGATGCACTTTATGAATCCAGTTCCGGTGATGAAACTCGTAGAAGTCATTCGCGGATATGCTACAACGGATGAAGTGACCAAAATCACGATGGACCTGTCGAAGGATTTAGGTAAAATCCCGGTGGAAGTAAATGATTATCCCGGCTTTGTTGCCAACCGCATTTTGATGCCGATGATCAACGAAGCGATTTATACCTTATATGAAAATGTTGCAGGTGTAGAAGAAATCGATACCGTGATGAAATTAGGGATGGCGCATCCAATGGGGCCGTTGCAATTGGCTGATTTTATCGGGTTGGATGTTTGCTTGTCTATTTTAAATGTTTTGTATAATGGATTTGGAAATCCAAAATATGCGCCCTGCCCGCTCCTGGTCAATATGGTTACCGCAGGAAAAAAAGGCAGAAAGTCCGGAGAAGGATTTTATAGTTATGGTCACGGTACAAAAGATTGGATCGTTGCGGAAAATTTTAAAAAATAGGAAAAAATTTAATTTTTAATCTGCCTGGCATTTTCGCTTTTTAATTTCAACTTCAGATTGAAATTCTTCCGAAAATATCTCTAATCTATTACTAACAAAATTTAATTTTCCTTTCCCGAAAGGAGAAATCCATTTGCCAAATAAAAGTGAACTTTTTTTCTTGTCAGAAGTGTTGTATAGGTGTAATTCATTTTAAAACATTTAAACAACTTCTCCATGAAACAAGTAAAAAATCAATGGCTAAAATTATTTAGCGGATGGGTAGAAATCAAAATCGAGAATGAACATTGGGGTGAAAACAAATATGAAACAGATCATTTTGTTCATCTCCAAACTCCTTCTAACTTATGATTTCCTATTCTAATAACTTAAATTGAACGCCATAAAGTAAATTATCTTTATGGCGTTTTTTTATTATAATTTAAAATGCAATACGCAGAACGATATTATCTAAAGTATGCAGCGGCTTTTGTCCGGGGAAAACTCCCTGGAACACGAGCTTTCTCTGATCGCTCTCTGGAAATGCTTTCAGAGAAAGAGCTGGAAAGTATTTTTGTTTTCGGACAGGAACAAGGTTTGCAACTGCACCGATATAAAAAAACAATGGGGTTGCCCCGGGTGGAAAAAGTCCTGGGGATTTTAAAAGGATTGCATCCGGAAAAAATGTTGGACGTGGGAACCGGACGTGGCGTTTTCCTCTACCCTTTTCTGGAAAATTTTCCGCAAACCGACTTGACTTGTGCGGATATTCTGGATTTTCGGGTAGCGGATTTGGACGCTCTTCGCCTGGGTGGGATTGAACGACTTTCCGCTGTGCAATCACAAGTTGAGGAGTTGGATTTTCCGGACAATCATTTTGAAATAACAACCGCACTCGAAGTATTGGAACACATTCCAAATCTCGAAGCTACACTGGACAATCTCATTCGTATGACAGAAAAATATATTATCATTTCCGTTCCGTCCAAGGAAGATGACAACCCGGAACACATTCACTTATTAACAGAAAATGTATTTAAAAATTATTTTAACAAAAGAGATATTTCTAATTTAAAATTCTCTTATGTTTTAAATCATCTTATTTTAGTTGTAAAATTATCGTGAAACAAATTTTTAAATATCCAAGAACCCGCCACATCGAAGGTTCCCGTTTGCAGGCAGGAGATACCGATCTTTCTGCCGTTCCCTTTTCCGAAATTGCAGGAAAGCATCTGGTCGTTGAAGAAAAAATGGACGGAGCCAATTGCGGGATCAGTTTTAATGAAGAAGGACAATTGCAACTCCAAAGCCGGGGACATTTCCTCACGGGCGGCCCAAGGGAAAAACACTTCAATCGCTTCAAGGCATGGGCGAATACATACATTAATGAATTATACGAAATCCTGGAATCCCGTTATTTAATGTACGGCGAATGGCTCTATGCCAAACACACTATTTTCTACGATACACTCCCCCACTACTTTATGGAGTTTGATATTTACGATATGGAAAAAGGGGAATTTCTAGATACACCTCGGCGATTAGATTTATATAAAAACTATAATTTTATTTTTCCTGTAAAAGTTTTGCACGAAGGAAAACTGGAAAAACTGCCGGAGCTAAAAGCAATGATTGGGAAGTCTCATTTTATCTCAAATGGCTCTTTAAATATTTTAAAAAATTATTTTATAAAAAACAATTTAAAAGCCGAACAGGTTCTGGATGAAACGGATCAAACCGGATTGATGGAAGGATTGTATATCAAAGTGGAAGAAGATGGTATCGTCACAGAACGCTATAAATGGGTGCGGGCAGATTTTTTGCAAACGGCACTTAGCTCCGGGAGTCATTGGCTGGATCGACCGATTATACCGAATGGGATAAAGAAAGGATAAAAAAAATATGCCATACTTAAAAAGTATGGCATATTTTAATATAAAAAGGAAAACTATAAATTATCTCGCTACACTAAACCGCTGTGCTACCCGATGTCCGTTAGTTTCCAAAGTCAGGAAGTAAGTTCCATTAGATAAGGCAGACACGTTTATATTTTTATCCAGTGCGCCGTTGATATTTCCCAGAGCCGCAGACTGAACCACTTTTCCATTGATGTCATAAATTTCCATATTTAAATCCATCATTTGTTCAGTTTGGATGCTCAAAGTTCCTTCTGACTGAATGGGATTAGGCGCAATCGAAAATTCCAACCCAATAATCTGCGGAACAGCTTTTACATTCAAGAACTGCCCCAGCCATCTGGCTGTAAACTCCTGAAGGAAAATATTGGCGATGACAGCATCGTGAACGATAACAGTATTTTCGTCATTACTCGATTGAGCAGCAGACGTCCAGTTATAAGAACCCGTCACAACAGCCGGATCACTACCAGGGGACTGAGCATCAATAATTGCATATTTGTGGTGCATCTGTTCTGGTGCCGGATGATCGCGAACATCTACCCCGTTACTGACCAGGATGTCATACTCTCCCCCGGTGTCTCCTGTATTTTCTATAAACCCGCGTATGTTTACACCATTGTCATGCGCATCCAAAATCGCATCGCGGATGTCATTTCTGGTAAAGGCCAAAATCGCAAAATCCATTTCGTTATCCGCAGAATTCATGGCTGCGATAATACTATTGGCGGTATTTCCGGCAGGTGTAAAATGAGATTCTACCAAAACCCCATCCAACATATATTTTTCCGGCGTATTTAATGTTTTTTGATCGCCAACTTTACTGGCAAACACATTAAAATCCGGGCCGTCTGATCCCCACATTTCTTCAAACTCCAAAGTAAAACCCTTGGCCATAGATTCATCTTTAAAAATAATCACATGATTATAATCCTCCACAATTTGTAAATCCGTAAAATTCATTGACCCGGTCAGTACCGTTGCCTTGTCCGTTACATTGGCATCAATGATGATAACCTTGTTGTGCATCAGGGCATTGGCATTGGCCGTTAAAACCGGGAAGTCCGGCGCACCATTTTGAAGAGCAGAGTTTAGGGTTCCGTTGTTGGCGATATAACGCACCTGCACCCCTCTTCCCAGGGCATCATTCAAGGCATTTACTATCGGAGCACGGCTGTTGTTATACGCACAAAAGTCAATCGTCTCGGTGGCTGCATTCAACATATCTATAATTTTAGATTCAATCACCGCACCGTGATAACCCAGAGCCGGAACACCGGAAGAAACCGAACCATCAATTGAATTATTAAAATATACGACAATATCACCAGATGAATTAGACGCTGTGGCAAAAGCTCTTACCGGAGATTCCGTGGTAGAACCACCATCCGAAGAATAAGCCTGACCATAGTAAATCGTTCCGGCAGTCAAGCCCGTTAAGTTGACCGAATGGCTCATGCTGGAACCCCCAAGCGTTATTTCCTGATCCAAATTATCTGCACTGGTTCCATAGCGGAAATTCGTAGAACCCATGAAGTTCGTTTCAAAAGTTATATCAAAACTCGTTTGAGAAATATTATCCTGATCGAGGTTGTCTATAAAATTACCTACTAAGTCCTGCGGGCCTCTGGGGAGGATTTGAGGCGTTCCCTGATACTGGGAAGAAATCCCGGTGATGTTTGCAGCACCTGGGATAGTCGTCCCGACAAGTGGATTACTCGTGCGCACAAAGACGATAGAATTTTCTCCACTGGCCATAAAGGGATAAGTCGTATTTCCGTTGAACTGGCTTCCACCGTCCTGGAAAGTTGCGCCGTTGATAACCACGAGTTCTGCTTCGTAGGTTGGCATTTCATTGGGTGTAATCACCTTAGCCGCAGGCATGGGGTTTCCGGTAGAAAGGACATTCACATTGGTCAAATTGATCAACTGAATCGCTCCGCCAAACTCACCCAGTTCTCCGGTCAGTTGAACAATGTCTCCGGCGTTGAGCCCATCTGTTACCCCAAAGTCATACATTCCAATCCCGGCGGTTGCATCCTGAATATAACGAATCACTCCAAACTCATCTCCGCTTGTGATAATCCCTTCGATGGTTATCCCGGTGGTACCGACGGTCATATCTCTGACATCGGCGATGTCCGTTTGAGCTTGCACATTCCAGGCTAAAACACATAGGAATAAAGCAGTTAATATTTTTTTCATAGTGTATTTATTTTTATATTATTTTATAAAA
>JAHDCK010000003.1 GCA_020629915.1 Saprospiraceae bacterium | reverse complement strand
TGTGGCTGGAGCGGCTGCACAGCCCAAATCCTCATCCGTTACATCTGCTGTGATTGTGGCAACAGCTTCTGTTGTCCATGTTAAGGTCGTCGTGACCGGGGCACTGGCTGTGCCGCATCCATTAGTATAGGTCGCCGTCCAGCTCTGCGTCGTCTCACAGCCTACCGTGCTCGGTGTACCGGCTGTTATCGTTGCACTGCCGCCTGTGTTACAAGGATCGCTTACGCTAAACGTCGGTGTTGCCGGCGCTGCTACGCAGCCTAAGTCTCCATCCGTTACATCTGCTGTGATTAGCGCTGCCTGGTCTGTTGTCCAGGTTAAGGTCGTCGTGACTGGTGTACTTGCCGTTCCGCAGCCATTGGTGTATGTCGCTGTCCAGGTTTGTGTTGTCTCACAACCTACTGTACTTGGTGTTCCTGCTGTTATCGTTGCACTGCCGCCTGTATCACAAGGGTCGCTTACGCTAAACGTTGGGGTCGCTGGGGCGGCTGCACAGCCCAAATCCTCATCCGTTACATCTGCTGTTATTGTCGCAACCGCTTCTGTTGTCCACGTTAAAGTCGTCGTTACCGGAGTACTTGCCGTACCACAACCATTAGTATAGGTTGCCGTCCAGGTTTGTGTCGTCTCACAGCCTACCGTGCTCGGTGTTCCTGCTGTTATCGTTGCACTGCCGCCTGTATTACAAGGATCGCTTACGCTAAACGTCGGTGTTGCCGGCGCTGCTACGCAGCCTAAGTCTCCATCCGTTACATCTGCTGTGATTAGCGCTGCCTGGTCTGTTGTCCAGGTTAAGGTCGTTGTGACGGGTGCACTGGCCGTGCCGCATCCATTAGTATAGGTCGCTGTCCAGGTTTGTGTTGTCTCACAACCTACTGTACTTGGCGTACCTGCTGTTACCGTTGCACTGCCGCCTGTATCACAAGGATCGCTTACGCTAAACGTTGGGGTCGCTGGGGCGGCTGCACAGCCCAAATCCTCATCCGTTACATCTGCTGTGATTGTGGCAACCGCTTCTGTTGTCCACGTCAGCGTCGTCGTTACCGGAGTACTTGCCGTACCACAACCATTAGTATAGGTCGCCGTCCAGCTCTGCGTCGTCTCACAGCCTACCGTACTCGGTGTTCCTGCTGTTATCGTTGCACTGCCGCCTGTATCACACGGATCGCTTACACTAAACGTCGGGGCCGATGGCGCTGCTACGCAGCCTAAATCCCCATCCGTTACATCTGCTGTGATTAGCGCTGCCTGGTCTGTTGTCCACGTTAAGGTCGTTGTTACTGGTGTACTCGCTGTTCCACATCCGTTTGTGTACGTCGCTGTCCAGCTTTGCGTTGTCTCGCAGCCTACTGTACTTGGCGTACCAGCTGTTACCGTGGCACTGCCGCCTGTATCACAGGGGTCACTTACACTAAATGTGGGCGTGGCTGGGGCGGCTACACAGCCCAAATCTGCATCCGTTACATCTGCCGTGATTGTCGCCAGTTCAGATTCTATCCAAACATAGGTTATGCTGCTTTGAACTGCTACATTTCCACAATTATCTGTATAATCTGCTGTCCATGTTTGACTGAAATTACAGTTTGTATTTGTTGGTCCTACAGTATTTACAATTGGGGTAAATACTCCATCACAATTGTCTAAACCAGTGAAGCTTGGTGCTGTTATTGTTGCAGGATCACAACCTAAATCATCTCCATCTGTGGCTGTTGTCGAAATTACAGGTAACTCTGTATCTCCTTCTACTACATTAAATCCGGTTGATAACTCGCAGCAATTTGTTGGTTGGCAAACAATGCCACTTATCGTTGTGGGGTTTTGATCCACCCCACTATCCGCATCTTCGTAATTATAACTATATATAGTATACGTATCTGAACAATCTCCATCGGCAGGCAGGGTGAATACTCCAGTACCATTGATTGCCACCACATTATCTCCCTCCGCTAATATAAATACGGTTGTGTAACCTGCATTTGTTTGGTCTCCCGTAACATCAGCATCAATACTTGCTCCTGGGCAAACAGGACTCGTTAGATTTGTAACACTTCCCGAAAGGGCATTACAACAGGGTTGGCTATTAAGGGTAGTTGTTTGGACTCCGGTACAACCGCTAGCATCAGTTACTGTAACAGAATAACTTCCGGGTTCCAACCCTATTATAGGGTTGGAAGTCCCGGAACCAGAAGTGGTTAGGGTTGTATTTTCCCAGTCGTAACTGGCAACTGTTCCAGAGGAAGTAGTAATTGAGATCTCTCCATTATCTAAGTTTGGGCAAGTAGGATCTGTAGGGACGAGTGTAACAGTAATTCCACCTACAGTAATTATCACATCATCCGTTCCTGTGCAACCATTTATATCTGTAACTGTAACGGTATAAGTGGTTGTACTTGCAGGAGTAACTGTTATTTGACCATTATCATCGTCATTTGGATTTCCACCCGAATTAAAAGTGCCATTATCTCCGGTTGTCCAAACGTAGGTTGCGTCATTTTGATTAAAAACGGGGTTGGCTCCAATAGTTACAGACTGACCTGCACAAACGGTTTGGTCTGGCCCTGCATCTGGTTCCACGGGTGGAGGAATATCATAGGTGAAATCTACACAAACAACATAGGATAGATTCATCAGCCCATCTGTGATGGCTGTTTCGTTGGAAGCGCAGCCATTATCAAAAATCATGGAGGGAATAATATCCACACCAATTATATCTGTAGTTGTAACTCCAGTTGCTCCAGGGGGATTGCAGGTCAAAAAATCCATGGTATAAACTCCAGGGGTAGTTGTTCCTCCTCCAAAAGCATTACAGCCAGTAGTAAGTGCATCTTGTGTAATTGGGCAAACGGAACTTGATGTAAGGGGACAGTTAATAAGTATATTTCCAAAGGCACCATTTGAACTACAGGGGGCAACTGTATTGTCATCATAAGTTAATAAATCAATTGTAACTAAAACACCTGTAAGTGTAGTTCCACAAAAGGCAGGAACTTCCTGGGAGAAGTTATGTAAATACCCTTCACTTACGGTAGGGGGATTTAGGTTGTGCACATAGTCATTTCTATCCGGAGCTATGAGAGATTCATTTACGGTTTGACAATGTTGGTAAACGTTGGTTTCGCAATTTGCATCTTCCACTACTGTTACAGAAACGACATCAGTACAGCCGCCTGTTGAAACTGTAACAGTATAATTTCCAGCACCAACAGAAATAGAAGATCCACCTCCACCGGTACTCCAATTATAAGAGTTTCCTCCAGATGCAGTTAGGGTGGTTGTTTCACCGGGACAAATCGTAGTGAAGCCAGTAATAGCTCCCGGACAGGTATTTATTTCTACATTGAAGTAACGAATGACTTCGCAATTCCCTGCCAGAGTTATAGTAACAGAATAAACTCCTGCATTTGCTGTCGTTACATTTGTAATATTATTATTAGCACTAGTAGAGGTATAACCATTGGGGCCAGACCAACTATAACTTGTGCCGCCATTTGCTGTTAGATTTATAGTCTCTCCTTCAAGCAGAACAGGTGGAGAAACATCGGCATCAGAGCAGTTTGCAATAGAACTTGTACAAGGAGAACTGCCACTCAAATTACTTATAAATGTACTATTAGCAGCATTATTAGGAGTACCTGGTGTTTGATTTGAAGCTGCTGCTGCTACGGTAAAGTTAGTAGAGGAAGTCCAGTCGCCAGAGTTAAAGTAAGCTACATCACCTCCCATATTTCCACTAATATCATCAATGAAAACTCCAGAAGTAGAAACATCTGTGGTTTCATTTACATTTCCATAAGAAATAGCATGTATAACAGTTTGGCACATATCTCTAACTTGTACCATATCACCTCCGTTGGAAAGACCGATTTGATATCCGGTTGGGTTTTGATCTGGATCATTGCATACACAGTATTCACTGCTTGCCGGACTGCTGGCAGTAGGGTTACTATTGCAAGAAAGCATACAACTATGATCATGAGGGATGACATAGACATTATCTCCATTACTATCCAGTGGATCATCGGCGGGGAGAGCAGGATTTGGGTCATTGGCGTTGTAGATTACCATGATAGAGCCTGGAGGGACATCTGTGTAGCAGTCGCCGAAGTATAAATACCCCTGAGCAGTTCCTTGACTGGATTGGTCAATATTATTATCATCAATAATCCATCCACTGAGGTTGACGGGGTCGCCTGGTGCGGAAGGACTTCCTACTACTACAAATTCTACATATTCCTGAGCACCGGCAGTACCATTGGAAAATTCATTAATCATTAATCCTCCATCTTCATGACAAGGCTGGGCTTGGGTATCGAAATGAAAAAAGGATAGAAGGGCTGGGATTATCAACCAGGCTAAGGTGTAACAGTTTTTCATAATTTGTACAGGTGTCTAAGTTTGTGTTAAATGTCTGGGTACAACAGTTTTTTCCAGAAAATCAGGAGAGAGGCTGATTTTGGAAATTTTTAATAATTGATTTGTACAATCAAAAGAAAGTTAGAGCATGTCTAAATTTAATCTTTTCTGAATATTTGGACTCTTTTAAGCCTATACTTCAGGTCTTTTTTCGCCCGTAGCTAAGGTACGCACTTAAAAAGCACCTTTGTCTGGACTAAAAGCAGCCTCAAATATTTTAAAAAACCTAAAACTAGACATGCTCTCAGAATTTTAATAATGAAATTAAAATTCTACATAAAATTTGGAAAGGGCTGAGTAATACAGTTTAAATTCGTGTTAAATTAATAAAAATCAGTGGTTTTCGTTTTATTTTTTAAATACAAATTTAGGTAAATTCTTACATCGTTTAAGGGGCACTAAAAGGAGAAATAGAAAGGAAAACCCCAAAAGTAAGGGTCGGATTACTTTCATATTGGCTGCCATCTCCTTTTCTGATGGTTTGGTGCATATAGCCTAGATTTACTTTTAAATTAGGATTTATTTTATAATTAAGACCCGTCCCTATCCAGTGTTGGTCAAACTTTTTTGGCCTTGTATTTTTATAAAAAATCATCATGGGTTCATAGAAGAGATAAAAACTCAGTGCATTTTCTTTAACTTTTGGGACGGGAGTACTTCCGGTGATTCGGTAACGGCCCCGGTGATCAAAGTTATAACCATCCAAGATTAAATCTTCCTCTTGTGTAACGATGATAGAATTCCAGCGATGTTCTACCCAAAAGCGATGACTTAATGAAATCTTCCCTATCTTTTGTTTGAAGTTGAGACGTTCCCAGATGTTGTGTTGAATGACTGGAATTGGAACAGGGAGATCTCCATAGGGATATGTTTTAATATAAGTATAGCCTGCATCAAGGGTGATTTTTTTAGAAGGACTCCATCGAAAGCCGGGACGGCAAAGAAATTGGAGATTTGTGCTATAGGTTTCAGCTACCCTCCAATGACCTTCCACAAAAAGGGTGGTATTTTGGGGAAGTTTTAATCCAATGTTTAGGTTATGCCAGGCATTGAAAGAGCTGAAAACTTCGGGATTTTCCTGTGCGATTATGGAGAGAGGAAAAGTCCAAATAAAGAGTAATAATATTTTTTTCATAGATAGGGTCTATAAGTGTTTGATTTTGTTGGATTTGAATGTAAAATTGAAAAAAACCATGAAAAAAAAGAAGTTTGAGTATTGAAATTTCCGAATAATGAGTAAATTTGTTACTCAATTATCATTTTAATACAGATGATAGAAGCACTCATATCTTCCAAAACGCGGATTAAGTTGTTGTTGAAGTTTTTCCTCAACAGCAATACGACTTCCTATTTGCGACATTTGGAGGGAGAGTTTGGCGAGTCCACAAATGGTATTCGGTTGGAGTTAAATAAATTTGAAGAAGCGGGAATGCTGGAGTCTTTTAAAAAAGGCAACCGCAAGTATTTTCGAGCCAATACCAAGCATCCGTTATTTAATGAAGTTCATAATATTCTATTAAAATATATAGGTTTTGATAGAATAGTTGAGGAGGTGATAGAGCGGTTAGGAGATGTGGAGAAAGTTTTTGTAGTGGGTGAATTGGCCAAAGGCCTGGATAGCGGAATTATTGATTTGATCTTTGTAGGAGATATAGATAAGCATTACCTGTTGAAACTGGTGGATAAAGCCGAGGAACTTATCCAGCGGAAGATTCGGTATTTGATTTATAGTAATGATGAATTGAGGGGAATCGATTGGGGCGGATATAATCCCAAACCACTCCTGTTATGGAGTAAAGATTAAGGAGGCAGGGCATTTTTTTGTCATAGGGTATTGTCCTGCCTCTTTCTTTTTATTGAAACTAAGCAACAATAATGATATTCGAAAAAATCCAAAACAAAAAAGCCAAAATTTCCGTCATTGGTTTGGGGTATGTTGGGCTACCTTTGGCTTTAGAATTTGCCAAAAAGTATAGTGTTATTGGTTTTGATATTAGTCAGCCTCGGGTGGAAATGATGCAACGTGGAGAAGATCCTTCTCAGGAACTTGAGGCTGAAGAATTTGAAAATACAGATATAAAATTTACTTCCAACCCTGCTGATTTGGAAGAAGCACACTTTCACATTGTAGCTGTTCCCACACCTGTAGATGACCACAAAGTACCCAATCTGAAACCTGTCCTGAGTGCGTCGGAAAGTATCGGGAAAATTTTAAAAAAAGGAGATTATATAATATATGAATCAACTGTATACCCAGGGTGTACTGAAGAAGATTGTTTGCCTATTTTAGAAAAGTTATCTGGGTTGAAACTCGGAGAAGATTTTAAGATAGGATATTCTCCAGAGCGAATCAATCCCGGAGACAAAGTGAATACGCTGACTAAAATTTTAAAAATAGTATCCGGAAGTGATGAAGAAGCTCTGGAAGAAATTGCCAAAGTATATGATTCTATAATAGAGGCGGGTATATATAAAGCCAGCTCTATAAAAGTGGCAGAAGCCGCAAAGGTGATTGAAAATACTCAGAGAGATTTGAATATATCTTTTATGAATGAGTTGGCAATCATATTTGATAAAATGGATATTGATACGCAAGAGGTGATTAAGGCGGCAGGGACGAAATGGAATTTTCTGAAATTTTATCCAGGTCTGGTAGGTGGGCATTGTATAGGAGTGGATCCTTATTATTTATTACACAAATCCAAACAACTGGGCTATGATCCTCAGGTGATATTGAGTGGTCGGAGGATCAATGACGGGATGCCGGCTTATGTGGCTAAGCGATTGGTGCAATTACTCATCAAACAAGGGAAAAGTCCGAAGGCAACAAAGGTGCTGGTAAAAGGAATTACCTTTAAGGAAAATGTGGCAGATATTAGAAATAGTAAAGTGGTGGATCTGGTAAAGGAATTGATGCAATATTCTGTCAATGTTCATCTGGCAGATCCTTATGCTTCCCCTAATGAAGTCGCTCATGAATATAATCTCACCTTAGTAGATAAAATTTCGGATGACTACGATGCCGTTGTTGTGGCCGTAGCACATGATGAATATAAATCTCATGATTTTGAATATTTTAAATCTATAACTAAGAAAAACTCCATTCTTATGGATTTGAAAAGCCTTTACCCCAATGAAAAAGATAACGGGATTCTCTATTGGCGATTGTAGTACAATATGGAGAAATCTGAAAATATATCTATTAACCATTTGAGTGAAACAGACGCGAAATGGTTTGCGGTTTATACCCGCTACAAACGGGAAAAGCTCGTTTTAAAATTATTGACAGATAAAGAGATTGAAGTCTATTTACCCATTCAGCATTTTACCCGACGCTACTCCAAAAAGGTGAAACAAGTGCAACTACCCCTAATCAGTTGCTACATTTTCGTGAAAATTTTAAAACAAGAGTACTTAGAAGTTTTAAAAACCGAACATGTGGTTAAATTTGTGCGCTTTTCTCAAAACCTTATTTCTATCCCAGAAGAAGAGATGGATATTATGCGTAGGGTGATTGGAGAAAAAACCGAATTGGAAGTAGAGGAAGGTATTTTTAATAAAGGAGATAAAGTAGAGGTGATTGGTGGAGGATTGACAGGACTACGAGGTAAATTAATAGATAAAACGAATCGCCAGGTGATTATTGAAATGGAAACCCTTGGTTATTCTTTAAAGGTAAATATTGAACCTCAGTATTTGAGGAGAATAAAATAAAAGAAGTCATAAGGTGACTTGAAGTCACCTTATGACTAAAATACCAGAACAAAACCTTGTTCTTGAATAAAACATATCATTTTTTAGACTATAAGTCGTGCGACTTATCGAAGGCGGAGCCGTATTTTTTATTAAAATTTTATATAAAAAATTGAGTTATTTTGCCCATGAAACAGCCATTATTGATGAAGGTTGCCAAATTGGAAGCGGCACAAAAATCTGGCACTTCTCCCATATTATGCCAAATTGTATGATAGGGGAAAATTGTAATATTGGACAAAATGTCGTGGTTTCTCCGCAGGTCGTCCTAGGTAAAAATGTCAAGGTGCAAAACAATGTGTCCATCTACACGGGTGTGATTTGTGAGGACGATGTTTTTCTCGGTCCCTCTATGGTTTTTACTAATGTTATCAACCCAAGAAGTGCAGTGAATAGAAAAAATGAATATCAAAAAACAATAGTTAAAAAAGGAGCTTCCATTGGAGCCAATGCGACAATAGTTTGTGGGAATGATATTGGGGCATACGCTTTCATCGGAGCAGGAGCTGTTGTGACCAAAGCTGTGAAGCCTTATGCACTCGTTGTCGGAAATCCTTCTAAGCAAATCGGTTGGATCAGCGAATACGGGCATCGGTTGGAATTTGATGGGAATGGGATGGCAGTTTGCCCGGAGAGTGGGGAACATTATTCCTTAAACAATGGACAGGTGGTAAAAACGACCCACTTGACAACTTCCTGAAAAAGAGGTATTTTATTAGAATGATTACTTCCATATGAAAAAAAATAATTAGGATTTAAATGAAAGTCTTAGTCACAGGCGGTTGCGGATATATCGGGAGTCACACGATTCTCGATTTGGTGAGTAAAGGATATGAAGTTGTTTCCGTGGATAATTTTATCAATGCCAGTCCGGTAATCTTGGATTGCATCAATAAAATAACAAACAAACAAATACATAATTATAATATTGATTTGACGGATGCAGAAGCAACTGAACAAATCTTTGAAGACCATCCGGATATAAAAGGGATCATACATTTTGCGGCTTTAAAAGCAGTTGGGGAATCGGTAGAAAAGCCCCTACTCTATTTTCAAAACAACCTGAACAGCTTACTGAGTATTTTAAAAAATATGAAAAAATACAAGGTGAGAAATTTAATTTTTTCATCTTCCTGCTCTGTCTATGGCAATATTGAAAAATTGCCAGCTACGGAAGAAACGCCCATTCAACAAGCTGAATCTCCCTACGCTCGCACCAAACAAATGTGCGAAGAAATTATAAGAGATACTTTAAATTCGTTTGATTTAAATGCAATTATCCTTCGCTACTTCAATCCGGCAGGGGCACATCATAGTGGAGAGCTAGGCGAATCTCCTATCAATCCAGCTCAAAATCTGGTGCCGGTGATTATGGAAGCTGCGACTGGGCAACGAAGTCACCTGACTGTATTTGGAGATGATTATCCGACCCGAGATGGCTCTTGTATTCGGGATTATATCCATATAGAAGATCTGGCTGATGCCCATACCAAAGCGATGGAGTTCGCTACAAATACAAATGATAATTATACAATATTTAATTTGGGCAGTGGGGATGGCGTGAGCGTTTTGGAAGCGATTACAGCTTTTGAAAAAACAACAGGTCAAAAACTAAATTATAAAATCGGCGATCGCCGTGCCGGGGATGTCATTGCGATTTATGCTAATTATGAAAAAGCCCGCACCCTGCTCAACTGGATACCCGAACGAAATATTGATGACATCATGCAGTCTGCCTGGACGTGGGAAGAAAAAAAACAGCAATTGTTCTAAATGAATAAAATTTCATTCGGAATCATTGGTTGTGGGTATATCGGCAAACGCCATGCGGAAACCGTTGCTTCCCATCCCGACTGTGAAGTTGTTGCTTTGTGCGATATTCTACCTAAAACAACATCGCAATTAGCCACTTCTCCCCTACCTTATTATAATAAGGTATCTGAAATGCTGGAAGCGCATCCCGAATTGGAAGTCGTTTGTATTTGTACGCCCAATGGTATTCACGCCGAACAAGCTATTGAAGTTTTACAATCTGGCAAACACGTCGTTATCGAAAAACCAATGGGGTTGAGTCGGGCTAATTGTGAAGAAGTGATTCATACAGCTTTGACTGCAGGCAAACAGGTGTTTTGTGTGATGCAAAATCGCTACTCCCCTCCTGCCCAATGGATCAGGCAAGTGCTTGATGATAAAATATTAGGTAAAATATTATTAGTGCAAATCAATTGCTATTGGAACCGGGATGATCGGTATTACTTTCCCGATGGCGTAAAACATGCCTGGCATGGAGACGAGACTTTAGATGGCGGAATATTATATACCCAATTTTCACATTTTATAGATATGATGTACTGGTTGTTTGGAGACATTTCAAATATAAAAAGTCAATCTGCGAATTACAAGCACCAGCACAGCACGCCTTTCCCTGATACGGGGATGGTACAGTTTGAATTTAATGAGGGTGGAATGGGTTGCTTTAATTATTCCACGGCAGTTTGGGATAAAAACTTTGAGAGTAGCCTGACTATTCTTGGAGAAAAAGGAACGGTAAAAATTGGAGGGCAATATATGGATCAAGTAGAATATTGTCATATAGAAAACTATAAAATGCCAGAGTTGTCTCCTTCTAACCCAGCCAATGACTACGGAACCTATAAAGGTTCGGCAAATAATCACCACCAGGTCATCCAAAATGTAGTAGATGTACTGAGGGGAAAAAAGAGCATAACCACAAATGCATTAGAAGGCATGAAAGTTGTGGAGATGATAGAACGGATGGAGGCAGAATTTATCCAGCTTCCCAAAATTTAACACATTAATATATAACTTGCAGGCAGCACAATACAAAAACAAACGTATTATGTATAGCAAAAAAGGCAAAAAAAGGCTTTCTTTGCACCCCAAAACCGTTTTTCATCACTAAAATATTAACTATGAAAAAGTTTTTATCTTTATTAAACCCCAAAACCTTTACACTTTTTTTGAGTCTTATTTTATTTGGTCAGAGTTACGGGCAAACGCCTTTTACTTGTCAGGCTGGATTTTATCAGGTGCTGAGTGGTCAGTTGACTGAGTTGGATGTAGCGACAAGTACTTTTGCTAATATTGGGGGAGTAAACCCCGGATATAATGCAATTGGATATAATGTATTAGATAATTTGATTTATGGACTAGATCCAGATGATAATTTATTATTAATTGATGCTACAGGTACAGTAACTAATCTTGGAGCAGTGGCAGGGTTACCTGTGTCTGGAGTTCCTAATTATAATGCTGGTGATTTTGATTTAGCAGGCAATTTTTATGTCATGCTAGGAGGTTCTATTGGAACAATTGAGGTAATTGATGTCGTTGGGTTAACTTCTACTACTCTAACTCTTTCTTCCTCTGTAAATGTATTTGATTTAGCGTTTAATCCAGTTGATGGGTTATTATATGGAATTGAAGCTGGAGCTTCAAGTTTAATCATTATTGACCCAGCTACAGGAATAGTTAGTTCTTTTGGCATTACTATCCCTGCAGGGGACTATGGAGCAGTATGGGCTGCATCAGATGGTAATGTTTATGCCTTTAATAATGCTACTGGAGATATTTTTACGATTGCCCCAAGTATTGGTTATCAGGTATTTTTATCTACAACAACGGCTCCTTCTAGTAATAATGATGGTGCGAGTTGTCCAAGTGCTGCTCCCCCAGTCATTACTATCCCTACTGTTGGGGAATGGGGATTAATAGTTTTATGTCTTAGTTTGTTAGGACTAATTGTTCTTGGTTTCCGCAGTCAAACTTTCACATTAAATTCGCTAATTTTAAATTTTGATAAAAACTTATATTTCAATAGTTTAATATGGAGTTTGGGATTAGCACTTTTGGTAGGAGGATTAAATATTTTCCTTTATGGTACTATTTCCTCCATTGATTTAATTGGAGCGGCAATTGTTATTCCAATATTATCTTGGTTTATTCATAATTTGCGAATTGAAATTAATCCACAAATCCAGGAAATAAAAGCATAAAAAAAAGCTGTTCACTAAAAATTGGACAGCCTTTTTCTTCTGTTTTAATGCTAAAAATTAATTATTACTCGAATAAGTAATAATTAATTTTTAGCATTAAACAAAAACCTTATGGCTCACCAACTAATTATCCAACCCCAAAAAAGCAGGTTTTCCCTAAATTTACGGGAAGTCTGGCAATATCGGGAATTACTATGGACATTAACTTATAGAGATTTTCGTGTAAAATATGCTCAGACAGCAATTGGATTTGCTTGGGCTTTTATAAATCCAATATTCTCTATTCTTATACTGAGTTTTGTTTTTGGTACGATTGCCAAAGTAGGAACAGGAGACGCTAATGTTCCTCATATCCTTTATACAACTGCTGGAATGTGTGGGTGGACTTATTTTTCAGCTGTATTAGGCGGGGCTGGTAATTCTATTATTGGTGCCCAAAATATGGTAAAGAAAATCTATTTCCCCAGATTGGTTATTCCTCTATCCAAAGCTATCACATCATTTATTGACTTGGCTATTGTTTTATTATGTATAGCTTTATTAATGTTGTTTTTTCAGATATTACCAACTGAAAATATACTTTATTTGCCTTTCTTTTTATTAATGGCTATAATTGCGGGGTTAGCAGGTGGAATATGGATGAGTGCTCTAACTGTTCGGTTTCGAGATTTTGTACACATAACCCCTCTCCTACTTCGCGTTGGTATGTATGCAACACCTATTGCCTTCCCAGCTAGTGCTGTACCTGAAAAATATCAATTATTATTCTATTTAAATCCAATGGCAGGAGTTGTAGAGGGTGTTCGATGGAGTATTATTGGAGGAACTCCCCCAAGCCCCTATGCTTACATATCCTTTGTTGTAATTTGTTTTATTTTTATTGGAGGAATTTATTATTTTAATAGCGTTCAGCGTAAAATGGCAGATATTCTTTAAATGAGTGGTTTTGCAATAAAAGTTGAAAATGTTTCCAAAAAATTTGAATTAGGGGTAATAGGAACTAGTACTTTCTATCACACTCTATGGTATTATTTAGATAAATTGAAGGGAGGAGGTAAGAAAAAAGTGGATGAAGCAAATGAGTTCCTTGCATTACAGGATATAAATTTTGAGGTAAAACATGGAGAAGTTGTTGGTATAATAGGAAAAAACGGTGCGGGTAAAAGTACTTTGCTTAAAGTCCTTTCCCGAATCACAGAACCAACAACCGGAAGAATTACCGTAAATGGGCGAATAGCTTCACTACTAGAAGTGGGGACTGGATTTCACCCTGAATTATCTGGTCGGGAAAATATATTTTTAAATGGTTCTATCTTAGGAATGACCCGAGTAGAAATAAAAAGGAAATTTGATGAGATCGTAGATTTTTCTGGTGTTGAAAAATTTTTAGATACACCTGTTAAGCGATATTCATCAGGAATGTATGTCCGGCTTGCTTTTGCTGTTGCTGCACATTTAGAACCTGAGATTTTAGTTGTAGATGAAGTGTTGAGTGTAGGGGATATGGAATTTCAGGCAAAGTGTATTGGTAAGATGGGAGAAGTTGCTCAAAGTGGACGAACCGTTCTCTTTGTTAGCCATAATATGCCAGCAGTAAAAAATTTGTGTTCCAGATGCATTTTGCTTTCATCGGGTAGGATTATACAAGAAGGCAGCACTACTGATATTATAGAAAGATATATGAATCCTTCAAATACCCGCAATGATAAAGGCATAAATCTGGATATATTGGAGAAAGGAAAAGGAAAAGATGTAGTTCTGAAAGATTGTGAAATAATTAGAGAAGATAACCATACGAAGGTTTTAATACAGGGGATGAATAGGGATAAGAACTTGAAGATGATAGGTGTTGGAATAAAAATAAAATCTCAGGAAGGAGTTGTTTTGACTTCAATATCTCCTAAACTGACAAATTTTATAATAAAATTTTCCAGTGATAATTTTCGTTGTGCCTTTGTCCTTCCTGAATTAGATTCGATATTATCATCGGGAAAATACTTTCTTGATATTTGGTTTTCTGTGCCAAGACTTCAGATATTAAATTATTATGATAATATCAAACAATTTGAAATAAAAGGAAAAGATATATATAATACAGGTATTATTCATACACAAAAGACACATGGGTACTTGCCTATAAAAACCGAGTTTAAAGTATATAGCAACTGATTATATGTTTAGTTTTTTTAAAAAAAAGAAAACCCCTAACAATTCTTTCCACGGAATAGAAATCAGGACAGACGATGTATTTTTAGCAAGTTACCCAAAGTCAGGGAATACATGGACTCGGTTTCTTATTGCTCATTTGTTAAAAAAAGAACCTGTAAAGTATTCAGAGCTGGAAACATTTATTCCTTCAATGTACCGTTCTTTAGAAAAAATTAACCAGGCGAAATCTCGTAGGATTATTAAAACGCACCATGCGGATATCAGTAATTTACCAAAAGTATTATATATAGTTCGGGATGGTAGGGATGCTTTGGTTTCCTATTATCACTTTTTTCAGGACACAAAAAATTTCAAAGGCACATTTGAAGATTTCTATTGGCATAAAAAAAATACAGCGATAGGCGAATGGGGTATTCATGTAAAAAAAGCTTTTGAGTTTCAATCAAAGAATCCAAGCAAAATTTTGGTCATTAAATACGAAAGCCTCTTAATGGATACGGCTATGCTACTCTCACAAATAGCAGATTTTTTATCTGTCCCTTACAATGATGATATAATAAACTTCTCTGTTCAACAGTCTTCATTTGGACAACTTAAAAAAAAACAGGAACAACAGGAAGGAATAGATATTGATGGTAAAAAAGTTAATTTTTTTAGAAAAGGTACTTCAAACCAGTGGCAGGGTTATTTCAAAGAAAAAGAATTAAATCACTTTTATTCAACAAATAAAAATGTGCTGACCAGATTAGGGTATGAATAAAAACCTAATCTTTTTAATCTCTGCCCCCCGATCAGGCTCTTCTTTGCTTCAACAAATATTAGCTTCTTCAAAAAAAATTTATACACTACCTGAACCTTGGATGATGTTAGCTTTTATGCAAGCTATTGAATCAGAGGATTCCAACACCTTGTATAATAACAAATATATTAGTATTAATTTTAATAATTATTTAAATTTAATTGGTGAAACAAAATACTTTTATTTAAAACAGGTGAGAGAATTTGGGATGATATTTTACCAAAAAGCCTTTGAGCAAAACTCCAAGGCTGACTATTTCCTAGATAAAACTCCAAGATATTATCATATAATCCCAGAGTTAAAAATAAGCTTTCCAGAGGCTAAGATTATTCTACTTACCAGAAATCCATTAGCTGTTTTTGCTTCTATTTTGGATTATAATTTCAAAGGAAAAATTACCTGGCTTAGTCAAAAGGATCGCCTAGCAGATATTTTTAAAGCCCCAAAATTAATAGCTGATTATATCAGCGATGATTCTATACTTTGGGTAAAGTATGAAAACTTAGTGCAACAAAAAGAAATAGAACTAAATCGAATTGCAGAATATTTGGGTATTGAGGACATTAAATCACATTATGAACTTTCTGAGAATTTTTTGAAGTCTGATTTTAAGGATAACAAGAGCTTACACAAGCATTCAAAACCCGTAGATGATTATCTGTATTCATGGAAAAAAAGTATTACAACTAGCCAAAAAAAGAGATTGGCAAAGGAATATTTAGAAAAATTGGGCGAAGTAATATTTGAAAAATTAAACTATGATTATTCAGGAACACTTTCTGCTCTTCAGGAACATAAAGTAAATAAAGAGCTATTAACCTTATCACTCCGGCAAACCAGCAACAATTTTGGTAAGGGACAATCGCTGAATCAATTAATTATTTCAAAGGCTAAAATAAAAACTAGGAGTCTATGTTACAAAAAATAGAACACCAAGGTATTTCTTTGGCAATTATTATTCGATCAAACTTTAAAAAAGAAGGTATCGAATTTTTCACACCAGATGACTTCTCCCAACAATTGGGATATATGAACCGCCCCAAAGGCTATATTATTGCTCCTCATCGACATAATTTAGTGCCAAGGGAGGTAGTTTTAACTCAGGAGGTTTTATATATAAAATCCGGTAAAGTCCGAGTTGATTTTTATGATGATAGTCAGACTTACCTTGAAAGTTCAATTTTGCATCAGGGAGATGTCATACTGCTTGCGGCAGGAGGGCATGGGTTTGAGATGATTGAAGATTCAGAAATTATTGAGGTGAAACAAGGCCCCTACTGTGGGGAAAAAGATAAAGTGAGATTTAATCCAATAAAATCAGAAGAAGCAATAATAAAATGATACCAGTAAACACACCACTGCTTTCAGGAAATGAAGGGAAGTACCTTCAGGAGTGTATTGATACCCAATGGATTTCTAGTGAAGGACCTTTTGTGAAGCGATTTGAAAAGGAATTTGCAGACTATAATAATCGAAAATACGGAATTGCTGTCGCTAATGGCTCTGCTGCTCTTGATATTGCAGTCAGGGCATTGGATTTGCCTAAAGGAAGTGAAGTAATTATGCCAACCTTCACAATTATCTCACCAGCGGCCTCCCTGATCTACTCAAATTTAAAACCTGTTTTGGTGGATTCTAAACCAGATACATGGAATATGGATGTTGGTCAGATAGAAGCTAAAATTACAGATAAAACAAAAGCTATATTAGTGGTTCATATATATGGATTACCTGTGGAAATGGATAAAATTTTAGAGTTGGCAGAAAAGTACAACTTGAAAATTATTGAAGATGCAGCTGAAATGCATGGTCAGGAGTATAATGGGAAAAAATGTGGTTCCTTTGGGGATATTAGCATTTTTAGTTTTTATCCAAATAAACACATTACTACAGGAGAGGGAGGGATGATTGTTACAGATAACGAAAATTTAGCTGAACGTTGTCAATCTTTACGGAATCTCTGTTTTAAAAAAGGTCAACGTTATGTCCATGAAGAGTTAGGTTGGAATTATAGAATGACAAATCTTCAAGCTGCACTTGGCGTCGCTCAACTGGAAAATATCGAAAAACACATAGAAAAGAAGCGAATTATTGGTCGGCTTTACAATGAGAAATTAGTATCTGTAAAAGATAAAATTCAACTGCCTTTAGCTACAACAGATTATTCTGAAAACATATATTGGGTTTATGGATTAGTAGCAAGTAGTTCAGAAGAACGAGACCACTTAATAATGAAATGTAGTGAGCAAAAAATCGGTACCCGAACATTTTTCTGGTGTATGCATGAGCAACCCGTTTTTAAAAAAATGGGTTTATTTGTAAAGGAGTCTTATCCTGTAGCAGAAAACTTGGCGCGTTGTGGGTTTTACATTCCAGCAGGGTTGGGTATATCTAAAAAGGAAATAGAAGTAGTTGCAAATGTATTAACTGAAACAATTTTAAACCAAAATATTAAAGTCTCTTAGTCCTTGGTTTTTAGTAGCGTTATTTTTATATTTTTTTTCTTACCTATTGTTCTATTAATCTATCATTTATCTTCAAATAGATATAAAAATTTAATTTTATTATTCGCCAGTTTATTTTTTTACGCATGGGGAGAAACAATTATTGTTTTTGTAATGCTCACATCTGCGGTAGTTGATTTTTTATGCGGGTTAATTATTGAAAGTGGAAGAAAAAAAACCGGACTAATTATTTCAATTTGTTCCAATTTATTATTTCTAGGGTTTTTCAAATATTTTAATTTTACCTTTGATAATTTTAATATAATATTAAACTGGCTGGATATTAATTCTGAGCGTTTCAGGAATGTCCCCAATATTGCCTTACCTATTGGTATTAGCTTTTACACCTTCCAAACTATGTCCTATACAATAGATGTTTATCGAGGCAATGTAAAAGCCAATAGAAATTTTATTGAATTTGCTGCATTTGTAACAATGTTTCCTCAATTAGTTGCTGGACCAATTGTACGGTATATTGATATTCATAAGCAGCTCAAGAAAAAAAATATAAGCATTGCTAATTTTAACCAAGGGATAGAACGCTTTGTTATTGGCCTGGCAAAAAAAGTACTCATTGCCAACTCTTTTGCTATTATTGCAGATACGGTATTTGCTACACCAACAAACGAACTTGCGACAAGTTGGGCCTGGATAGGAATTATAGCCTATACTTTTCAAATATATTTTGATTTTTCTGGATACTCGGATATGGCTATAGGGCTAGGTAAGATGTTTGGGTTTGACTTTTTAGAAAATTTTAATTACCCATATATATCAAGATCGATAAAAGAGTTTTGGCGGCGATGGCACATTTCTTTATCTAGTTGGTTTCGTGATTACCTCTATATCCCATTAGGAGGGAGTCGTGTGAAAGTTTCCAGAATTTATCTTAACCTCTTTATTGTTTTTTTTGTAACAGGTTTATGGCATGGTGCAAGTTGGAATTTTGTGGTGTGGGGACTTTTTCATGGTTTATTTATAGTCTTAGAACGGATAGGCTTAGATAAAATCCTGAATAAGATGTGGCAACCACTAGCTCACTTTTATGCCTTACTTGTAGTTGTGGTTGGATGGGTATTTTTTAGAGCAGAAACACTTCCTGATGCTTTAAATTATTTACAGGTTTTATTCGTTTTTAATACTGGCTCAATAGCTACTTCCAGTTATTTGTACTATCATTTTATGAATATGGAATTATTAATAATGGTTTGCTGTGCTATTATCTTTTCGATGCCAACTTATCACTTTATTAAAGAATTTTTTTACAAACAAATTCAATCACAAAAAGAAAAATTGGCGATTTTTCAGTATTTAAGGGTTACAACTTTATTCTTATTGTTTTTTACTTCAACGATTTTTGTTGTAAGTGAATCCTATAATCCTTTTATATACTTTCGCTTTTAATGTATGAATAATCCCGCACAAAAAAGTCTTGTAATTGGATTTTGTATTTTGATTTCTATGCCCTTGATTTTGCAACTATTTGGGATTCAATTACAAAATAAGAATATAGAAAATAGTAAAATCCCAGAGTTCCCAAAATTTACATTTCACAAAAAACAGAAACCAATAGTTAAACAAGTAACTTCATTTGTTCAGTCTTTAAATAAATATATTAAAAATATTGAAAATTATAGCCAAAGAAACTTTTTTGCAAGAAATTTCTTTTTCTCTATTTACCGAGAAATCAAATTAAATTTATTCAAAACCAATCCTATTCCCAATAAAGTCATTGAAGGTAATGAAGGATGGTATTTTCTTGGCGATAGTTATAGCAATACTGTAAAAGAATCTAAGGGCTTAATTACTTTTTCTAAAGAGGATCTGGAAAGAATTGGATCAACCCTAACAAAACGAAAAACGTTTTTGGACAAACGAGGAATTCATTATTTTTTTGCTGTTGCTCCAAACAAACATACCGTATATGGGGATTATTTGTCTATTAAAAAAAGTAGTAATAAGACAAAGCTAGAGCAATTATTAGAATACTCCGATAATATCCCGGTACATATTGTAGATCTAAAATCTAAATTTCCATCTAATCAGTATTATTTATTCCATAAAACAAATACACATTGGAACGACTTAGGGGCTTTTTATGGATACCTTTCTTTAATGGAGCCTATCTCTAAAATTTATAAAGACATCCCAATATTATCTCTGGATGATTTTGATATAACTATTGATACTAGCTATCAGGAAGATTTGACGAAAATGCTGCAGCAGGAAGTTTTGGAGAAAAGAGTTACACTAATTCCTAAAACTCCTTTTACTTATAAAGATATTGAAGAGAAAAAAATTCCAATACCAAAAAACTATAAAAAATCCCCCTCAGACTACGAAAAAAGATATACAACAAAAAACAAAAAATTAAAAGTTTTGATTTTTAGAGATTCCTATGGATCTGCCTTTCTGCCATTTATAAGTGAAACATTTGGTGAAACTCTTTTTATTTGGGCCCACCATTTTAATGAACAATTGATTGAACAGGAAAAGCCTGATATTGTTATTCATGAAATAGTAGAAAGAAACCTTGATATGCTATCAAAATCTAAAAAATAACATGAGTGTATTTAATAAATATTCATCTTATTACGACTTATTATATAGCAATAAAGATTATGTTGGAGAAGCCAACTATATCCATCAACTAATTTCGTCAGTTGCCCCTGGTGCTAAGTCCATTTTAGACCTGGGTTGTGGAACAGGAAGACATGACTTTCATTTATCCCAATTAAATTATGAAGTAGATGGCGTTGATTTATCGGCTAGTATGATTGATATTGCTCAAAACAATCTTCAAACTCTTTTTAACTCTCAAGTAGAAAACCTTTCTTTTTCTCAAGGAGATATTAGAACTTTCAGAAATAGCAAAAAATATGATATTGTAGTTTCTTTGTTTCATGTAATGAGTTATCAAACTACAAACTCAGATTTAGAGGCTGCATTTAAAACAGCTGCACTCCACTTAAAAGAGGATGGAATATTTATATTTGATTTTTGGTATGGTCCCGGAGTTTTGACTGATCCTCCTGTTGTACGAGCAAAACGCTTGGAAAATGAAGATATATTTGTTACAAGAATAGCTGAACCTATTATGCATCCTGAGCAAAATACGGTAGATGTAAAATATACAGTATTTATAAAAAATAAACAGTCAGGGGAGGTCGAAGAAATTAAAGAAACACACAAAATGAGATACTTGTTCCTGCCTGAAATTCATGAATACAGCAAAAAATTAAACTTGAAAAAGGAAAAATCATATATATGGAATACTTTTCAGGAAAATAATGAGTTTCCATGGCATGGTGTTGTTGTCTTAAAAAAAGATAAGTGTATATAGGAATATACTATAAAGGAAAATTTGAAAAAGAAAAAGGAGGTGGTTTTGCTTATTTAGATCAACTCTTTCAGTATCTTTTTAATAGTGAATTGAAAGATCGTTTAGCTTTAATTGTTCCTGAATCTCAGGATGAAACTTATTTTAATTGGTTAAAAGATCATTTTAAAATTGAGAAAGTTATACAGATTCCTAATCGCTATATTAAGAAGAAAAAAAGGGCAAAACCCTTTTTTAGTTTTTTAGGAAAAAGTACTTCAAAGAAAATAGACTTAGAACACGAACTGTCAGCATTTTTGAGGGAAGAAAAAATTGGATTAATTTATTATCCAATGCAACATCAGTTTCTTACCCCCTCAATACCCTTTATTTTAAATAACTGGGATTTAGCTCATATTACAACATCTTCCTTTCCTGATGTAGAAGGAAACTATGAAGTTCGACAACAATGGTATAGGGATATTATGCCCAGAGCTATTCGCATTATTGCCGAATCTGAAACCGGAAAAAAAGAATTATTGGATTATTGTGGAATACCTGAAGATAAAGTCGTCGTTTCTCCTATGTTTCCTGGTAGTGTAATAAACGAAAATCCCGATAATATTACCCAGCAAAAAATTCTAAACTCTTTTAATCTTACCCCTAATTCTTACTTTTTTTATCCAGCTAATTTTTGGAGAATCAAAAATCATTATACATTAATCGAAGCTTTTAGAATTGCTAATTTCACAGATAAAAAATTAGTTTTTTCAGGTGTAGATAAAGGTAACCTGGACTATATAAAGCAAATTGTTAAAGATTATAATTTAAATGAAAAAGTACAATTTATTGGATTTGTCAGTGAGCCGGAATTAGCAACCCTTTACAAAAATGCAATTGCGTTGACTATGCCTACTTACCTTGGGCCAACTAATATGCCTATCCTTGAGGCAATGGCACTAAAGTGCCCGGTAATCTGCTCAGATCATGGGGGCCATAAAGAAATGGGTCAACAAACTATACTTTACTGTGATCCCTCTGATTCTACCCAACTAGCAAATCTTATGAAAAGGCTGGCGACATCTCCTGACTACAGAAAACAAAAAGCCGAAGAAGCTTATCATTGTTTTTTTAATGGAGAAAATAATGTAGATAATGCTATGAACATTCTGATAAGTGAATTGAAAAAAGCACTTCATATCCGTAGTGCTTGGAAATAGTTTAATCTAAAACTTGACTCGTATTTACCCTGAAACTATTTTTTTTGTTATAATCAGCTACCCCCGTACGGGTAGCACCTTTTTTGTAAAGACACTCAATAGTTGTGCAAACATTCTCTGTCATTCCGAAATTTTTCATCGAAACCCTAATGCTTTTAAGCGCGCTTTTCTTTCTGAAAAAGATATGCCTAAAGCTCCCTGGTATTACCGCTGGTTTTCAGAAGATGATTTTCATGCACTGCGGAGATTAAAGCGGAGAAATCCCAAATCATATCTAAAAAGAGTTTATAACAAAAATAGTTACGATGCAATTGGGTTTAAAATATTTCAGCATCAACATCCCTGGGCAATGGAGCACCTGATTCATAATAAGTATATTAAAAAAATATTTTTAAAAAGAGACAATCTTCTAAAAAGTTTTGTTTCAGAGCAAATCGCAATGGAAACCGGAAGATGGGATCGACTTAATCAGGAAGAAGTTCGTCTTAATTCTACCAAAGTAGAATTGAGTACATTTTTAAACTATAAAAAAAACAGAGAGGATTTTTTTGAATACAAACAAGAGAAACTAAGGCAAACCCAACAATCTTTTTTAGAACTTTCCTACGAAGAAATTACCTCAAAATTTCCTACAGATAAAGTTGAAAAATTTTTAGGGACGAAACTAAAAAACATCAAATTAAAACACAGTCAAAAAAAACAAAACCCCTTTTCTCTGCGTGAAATGATTTCCAATTTTCAGGAAATCAAAACAGTGCTTATTGATAATCAGATGGAAACTTACCTGGAAACTAATGAGTAAAAAAGCCCGAGCTATAGCCTTCTATCTGCCCCAATATCATCCCGTTCCGGAAAATGATGCATTCTGGGGAAAAGGCTTTACAGAATGGACAAATGTTACAAAAGCCAAGCCCTTATTTAAGGGTCATAAACAACCTAAACTTCCTGCTGATTTGGGATTTTATGATTTAAGAGTAGCAGAAGTAAGAGCACAACAAGCTCAATTGGCCAAAGATGCAGGCATTGAAGCTTTTTGTTACTGGCATTATTGGTTTGGAAACGGGGTGCGGGTTTTAGAAAAAATCTTTGATGAAGTCCTTACATCCAAGCAACCTGATTTTCCATTTTGTCTCGGATGGGCAAATGAAAGCTGGACAGGAAAATGGCATGGTATGAATGATGAATTTTTATTCAAACAAATCTACCCAGGGCAAAAAGACTTCAAAGCTCACTTTAATACAGTCTTACCTGCATTTAAAGACAAACGATATTTTACGGTGAATGGCCAGCCTCTTTTTTTAATTTACAATCCCAGACAAATTCCTGAACCCGTTTCTTTTACAAACTATTGGCAACAACTAGCAAAAGAAGCCGGATTACCAGGAATTTATTTTGTAGGGGTAGACAACAAATGGGAACCAGAAGAATATGGATTTTCCGCATCTGTCACCAATGCACCTTGGGCCGGAAAAATCTTCCCTGCCAGAAAGTTTAAAAATTCCCATAGAATTTTAGCAGCCTTGGGAACAGAAAGACCTTTTATATATGATTACGAAAAGTACGTCTCTCTCCGAACCAGTCAACCACTCCACCTAAAAGAATGTCCATTAGTTGTACCTAACTGGGACAATACTCCGCGATCAGGAAACAAGGGACGTATTCTCTGGGGCAGTACCCCGGAAAAATATGGTAAGTGGTTAAATGATGCTGTTCAGAAAGTCCAGCATCGCCCTAAAGAAGAGCGAATTGTATTTATCAAATCCTGGAATGAATGGGCTGAAGGAAATTATCTGGAACCCTGTAGAGAATTTGGCCATGAGTTTTTAAATCAAACTAAAAAAGCTCTAATTTCATAAAATGACTTCCGCCTGGCTTAAAGATATTTTTAGAGGCAAAACCAATCAGAACTATAAAAAATTTGTTCTGTTGGGCCATGCCCGAACAGGAACAAATCTGCTTCGCTCCTACCTCAACGGACACCCTGAATTATATTGCTTTGGAGAGATTTTTAATGAACAACAATCCGTTGCCTGGAAAAATGAAAATAAAACATATTCAAAAAACAAGAGCGATGAGCAAATTGAAAATCATCGTCGGAATAATGTTACAGATTTTCTCAATCAATTTGTCTATGGACCTCAGTCGCATAGCATAAAAGCAGTAGGTTTTAAACTATTCTACTATCATGCCAGAGAAGGAAGCTGGAAGCAATTGTGGGATCATCTGAAATCTCTTGGTACAGATCTGCATATCATACACTTAGAGAGAGAACATATATTTAAAATACTTGTTTCTCTGGAGGTTGCCCGAAAGACCAATCAGTGGGCTAAAACAAAAGAACAAAGTAGTCAGATTGACAAACGCATTACCTTACCCGTCAAAACCTGCAGGGACTTTTTCATCAAACAGGCTCAATACAAAAAAGAAATACCAGATTATTTCCCAAAAAGTCAATGGATTTCTCTAACCTATGAAAACCTGGCTAAACATCCGAATGAGGAAATGCAAAAAATTTGGGATGCACTGGAAGTAAAATCTTATCCACTTCAAACAAAACTTAAAAAACAAAATAAAGAACCTCTGGATCAATTGGTGGTAAATTACGCAGAATTGAAAGATGCGTTTGACGATACAGAATGGGGATATTTGTTTTAAATGGCTAATCAAAAAGTTAATTTCATTGGAATTGGAGCTCAAAAAGCCGGAATATCCTGGCTTTTATCAACGCCTTACAGAACTTTCTGAATTTGAATTACAGCTCAATTGTTTAAGAGTGCTGTGTTTTTTAAATGATTTGACATTTTGAAAAAATTTATAATAATAACAACTCAAAGATCTGGATCTACAATGCTCATCAACACACTGGATGAGCATCCTCAAATATTTTGTGCCGGAGAAATCTTGAAATCTCTCAATCCCAAAGCGCTCCAAATCCGACACCCGGAATGTTCCTTTTATCAATATCTTTCAGAAAGCCCTTTCAAAAAATGGGCACACCGATATCGTATAAAAAGATATGTTACCCCCTTTTTAAAACAATTCTATCAGCCCAAAGGGGCTCGCGGATTTAAAATAATGCTCAACCAATTGCAGAAATATCCGGAAGTGCTGAAATTTATTCAAAAAGAAAATATATTTGTAGTTATCCTAAAAAGACAACATATTCTCAAACGGTTTATTTCTCATGAAAGAGCAAAGGCCACCGGAACATGGGCAACAAAAAAAGATATAAAAAAAGAGGATGTTCGATTGAAAATTAATACGAACCAACTTTTGAAAAATTTGAAGAACTATCAATTAGAAAACGAAGAACTGGATGCTTTCGCCCAGCAATTTAGTGGCTTAAGTATTGCCTATGAAAATCTTATTCAACCTTCCCAATTCAGCAATGAATTAAGCACGATTCAACAGGCACTTCAGGTAACCGAACATCCTCTCCAGCCTGCTACAAAAAAAATCATTTCCGGCAATGGATATGATCTGGTGACAAATCTTCAGGAAGTCATCCGCACTTTAGAGGGAAGTGTTTATGCGAAATACACAAAAGAATTAAACATAAATTGAGCTTATCCATCATTGCCATCAGAGAACGCTTCGCCCACATGGGCAATGTCAGTGGATATGATTGCTTATTTGATACGATGGAAAAACGAGAAGATTTGAAGCTATATTCGAATTTTAGAGATTTAAAAAAATTAAATCTTTGGGACAGAAAAATACGGCATCCTCATATCAAAAAAAAATATGGACAATTGGCCGGGTACAATTATAACAGTTATGTAGTGGAACAAAAGTCCATCCAAGAGAATAAAAAAATCAAGGCTGATATTTTTCATATTGCATATCTCGAAAATAACTTAGGTTATTTAGCTCAAAACAAAACGGTTCTCGGTTCTACTAAACTAATAGCCACTGCACACCAACCCGGAGGCTGGTGGAAGTTTCATCACCAACCGACTTCTGTCCTATCCTGTCTGGATGGACTTATTTTATTGTCTGCAAATGAAGTAGATTACTTTAAACAATTTTTCCCTGAAGAAAAAATTTTTGTGATTCCCCATGGGGTAAAGACAGATTTTTTTAAAACTCCAACTGTTTCGGAGCAGAGTAATGAAAAAATCAGATGTGTTTTTGCAGGGGCATGGCTGAGGGATATAGATACTTTGATTAAAGTAATCCGAAAATCCCATGAACGAAACTTAAACGTCCAGTTCGATCTCATTATCCCTTATTCCGGCAGAAAAAAGGGGCCTTTGTTTAGCATTTCTCATTTTGATAATGTCAACTGGCATTCCGGAATTTCCAATGAAGATTTAGCTTCCATCTATCGGGAATCAGATATTTTTATATTGCCTTTACTCAATTGTACAGCTAATAATGCATTACTGGAAGCGATGTCCTCAGGGCTCCCCATATTAATTAATGATGTGGGTGCCGCAAGAGAATATACAAGCCCGGAAGGATCCTATTATATCCCTCATGGAGAATTTAACATATTTGTAAATCATATAGAACAATTATCCCGAGAAAGAGACAAAAGAGTCAAAATGGGAGAAGCATCCAGAAAAAAAGCAGAAGAACTCGATTGGAATAATATAAGCAATTTAACTATTAAAGCATATAATAAAGTATTACAGTCCTGATTCAAAAAATGAACACAAGAATAAATGTCAAATAACTGTTTCTGCACTATAATCACCTATAATTTTTTACCTTGGGCATTAGCTTTGTATGACTCGATTAAAGAACAAGATAAAAGTATTAAGTTATATGTTTTAGTAGCAGATGAATCTAATCCTAAGATTCCGGAGGAGTTTTATTCCTCCAATATACAGTTACTGACATTAGAACAATTAACACACAGACCTCTTGCTCAGGTTATCATGAAAAAATATGAGCACAAAGACAAGGATAGAATTCGTTGGGCGATGAAGGGAGAATTAATTTCTCTGCTTATGGAACAAAATGAATATAACAAAGTCATATACTGCGATCCTGATATTCAATTTTTTAATGATTTCAGTTTTATGTGGAAAGAACTGGAAAAACATTCTATGCTGATCACCCCGCATTGGTTAGATATCAATAATTTTAAAAAATTACATTCCATGCATCGGGTTGGTTTATTCAATGCCGGATTTGTAGCTGCCTCTAAAAAAGGACTTCCTGTACTAAATTGGTGGTCAAAAGTCTGTTCTGAGTTATGTGAGGATATTCCTTATCACTTTCATGATGATCAGGGTTATTTGGATTTGATGCCCATTTATTTTCCTGAGGTAAAAATAATGAGACATAAAGGATGTAATGTGGCTTACTGGAATACAGAACTTTTAACTCGCTCCGTAAAAAATAAAGTGGCCTATGTCTCTGATGAGGAGCAAACATACCCTATCATTTTTTATCATTTTGCACGGAGTAAGTTTAGTCATTTTCTGCAAGGCTCTGACACTTGTCTTTTTCCTTATTTTGAACGATTAAATGAGCGGCTAAAAAAATATGGCTATCCAGTTGATCTAATTGACAAAGCCAAAAAACAACTCAATTCTCCCAAACCCAAACCAACCTGGAAACAACGCCTTAAAGAAACAATTTCAAAACAAGTCCCGTACAAAATTTATATACAAAAAAAGATTCCTCTCCCAACGGATAATGAACATTAATCCTTTTCCTTCTCTTCTCAACTTTCTTATTCTAAAATACAGAAATGTATCGTATATCAACTATCCAAGTATAAAAGGAAGGTTAACTATTAAAGGAAAAGGAAAAATTACTATGGGTAAAAATGTTCAAATTAAATCTGCATTCTCTGCCAATCCGGTGGGTCGTGCAGATGGTACTTGTTTTATCATTAGTAATGATGCCACTCTTTCCATTGGAAATAATGTAGGCATTTCAAATACCCTTTTTTATATTAAAACCTCCCTAACCATTGAAGACAATGTATTGATTGGAGGAGGGTGCCAAATCTACGATTCAGATTTTCACTCACTGGATTATGAAGAACGCATTCACAAAGGAGATCGTGCCAAAAAAACAGCCCCCATTCTTATCAGGGAAGGGGCATTTTTGGGTATGGATGTTTTAGTATTAAAAGGAGTCACTATAGGTAAAAGAAGTATTGTAGCAGCCAGATCGGTAGTAGCAAAATCTATTCCTGACAATGAGATTTGGGGAGGTAATCCTGCCAAATTTATTCGCAAAATTGAAAACTAATTCTCCAAAAATCCTATTCTACGATTCGGCCTATACGGGTCATCACATCGAATACCTGAATCATCTGTTGCAATACCAAACAGAGGTTAACTTTTCATTTCTTATCCACCCTAAAGCCGCTGAGCAAATCAAAAACCCTTTCAAGCGCACTATTCACATCATAAATGATGCTATAATAAAAATTTATGAGGCTGGTTTGCATCAACTCAAGCGAGGAGAGCAGGAACTTCCCCACATCTTAGATTTTTGTAAAAAGGAAAATATCAGGCATCTCTTTTTTCTAACTATCGATCCGTATCTCCACGCACTCGGCAACCATAAAGAAAACTCGAATTTATTTTTTTCAGGTATATTTTTCATTCCTTATTGCCGGATGGCTGTAGAAAGTTTTTTTAGTCGAGTGTGGTTAAAAAAACAATGGAAGAGGCGACAGGTTTTGGTACTCGCTCGTCAAAAAAATCTAAAAAACGTATATTTACTAAATGATCAGAGTACAGCAACCCGGCTAAATCAATTGACCCACAGAGATATTTTTCATTACTTGCCAGATCCCATTCCAGAGAGCATTGGATTTACTCCTGAAATTTTGGAAACCACTAAAAAGCGTTTTAATATTAATCAGAACAAAAAAATATATTTACTTTTTGGTGGGCTTGATCCTCGAAAAAATGTACTGAACGTTCTGGAAGCTTTTAGGCAGATTGACCCCTTTTTCCTAAATCAGGTCAAACTAATTATTTGTGGCCATGCTTCTCCCGCATATTTGAATCAAATTGAAAAAAAGTTAGAAGCAATTCCGACAACTTTAGATATATTTTTTGAACCCTCTTTTGTGGAAGATAGTGTTAGAGATGCACTATTTTGGTTAACGGATTTTGTCCTAATGCCTTATATTAATTTTTACGGTTCCAGCGGAATTTTAGGACATGCTACAAAATTTAAAAAACCTGTCATTGGCCCTGATAAAGGTTTGATAAGTGAACTCATGGATCAATTTCAATTAGGTATTTCTACTAATGGCCATGATTCTGTGGCTATAAAAAACGCAATTATTAAAATCTTTCATCAGCAAGATAATTTGCAGTATGGAAAAAAATTTTTGGAAGATAAGACACCTGAAATTTTCAGTAAAACTCTATTGAACCCAATCTTAGAACAAAAACCTGACACAGTGGCCAAAACCACAAATTTAAAATGAAGAAAATTATATTTATCTTAGGTAGCGGTCATAGTGGTTCAACAGTTTTAGATAAAGCTCTAGGAAGTTTTCCTAGGAGCCATTCTCTGGGAGAGATTTTTTTCTTTTCCAGAATTATAACCAGTGACACCCTATGCAGTTGTGGCAAAAAATATAGTCACTGTCCTTTTTGGAAAACAAAGCGCAAACTATTTTGCACCAAACATTCCATAAAAGAAGAAAGTATAAAAAAATTTCGCATGCACCTTCTTCCCTTTGGGGAAGGAGGTATTTTTTATCGCCTGCTTGATACCATAGATCTTACTCTCAACTTATTGGGCTTTTCAATTTTATTGAACAATGAAAACAAAAAGATAATAAAAAACAACATATTTGTTTTCGATCTATTTCAGCATGAAACACAAATAGATTATTTAATAGACAGTAGCAAAAATTTTCGCAGGGCACTCTTCCTCAAAAATAAATTAAAAAACAAAAGTATTTTCCTGCATTTGATTCGCGATGGCAGAGCAGTAATTTTTTCTTATCTTAAAAAAACATATAAGGTGATATCAACTGATGAAGCCGGGGAATTACAAACACGAGAATACAAGCGAAAAGAAAGTAACCCTCATACCATCATTAAAAACTGGAAAAGATTGAATACTTTTTTATACTATTATTTCAAGTATTTCTTGTCCCCTAAAAGCAGCTATCTTATTCGCCATGAAGACTTTGCTGCAACCCCTCAAAAAACCTTTCAAAAAATGAGTGATCAACTCGGGCTTCAGCTAAATGTTGATGCATTAGATCTCACAACTGAATCACACATGGTCGGAGGAAATTCTTCCAGGATAAATGCCAAAAATATTCATGCGCCTTCTTATAAATGGAAAACAGGGTTAGAAAAAGGCATTCGTCAAAATTTTGAAAAAGCCGCAGGAAATTTATTATCGAAATTCAATTATCCGGTTTAACAATTAAGGAATGCTTTTAATGATAATACCAGAAGGATTGAGTCTGGGAGTTATTCATTCTCAGATTGTGGAGCCTGCAAAAATCATATATCAAAACAGACCCGTTACTCTTGCTGTTTCTGCTTCATTTTCCGGCCAGATAAACGCACCTTCAGGAATCAAAATTAAAACTTATAAAGCTTTAAGGGAGTTATCTCAAACTATGCGGACTGCGAGTTTAATTTATACCAGAAGTAAAACAAATTTTTTATATATATCAATAATAAAACAAATTTTTTCAATAAAAACTCCTGTGTATTATTCTTTTAGAGCCCTAAACTATGAAGAAGCAGCCTACAGAGGTTTTTCAGGACTTCACCAAAAGTGTATAAAGTTATTAGAAAAACATGCTTACCGTTCAGCAGATTTTCTGGAAGCCGTTTCTCAAAATTTGATAAAAAGATTGAGCGCTACTTTTGGATCAGAAAGAGAGGTTTGGCTTACTCCGTGCTGTACTTCAGATGTGTTCAAAAAAATGAACAAACAAAAAAACAATAGACTTATACGTTTTGTCTATCTGGGAGGGTTGAGTAAATGGCAATTATTTGAACAAACTATGCGGCAGTACATTGCTTTGCATGAAACACTACAGCAAAGTGAACTAACCATCATCACCCGCAATAAATCCGAAGCAGCATCAATTATTAAATCTATTACCGGCAAAGTAAGAAAAGATATACATATTATTTCATTACAACAAAATGAAGTGCTTCCTTATCTAAGGAAGTTTGATTTTGGTTTTTTGCTTCGGGATGATGTACCACTGAATAATGTAGCCTCTCCGATAAAACTATTGGAATACACTAGTCAGGGTGTTGTCCCTATCATGACAAAAGGTATAGGAGATTTTTCTATGCACATTGCTAGTAAAAACCTTGGTATTGTTTTAGACTCCCCTGAAACTTTAGTTTCAAAAGAAGCTATTTTAAAATATTATAATTCAAATACTATACACCAGGAATTATATGATTTTTCTATAGATTATACTTGGTCAGAACATTTCAAAAAAAACAATACTTCCCCACTACTCACTTTAATTTAATTATCCCTTGAACATCGGAAGAGTAACACGAAAAATAAAGAGAGAGAAAGAAAACCTGACCTGTTATCTCGCCAGAAAAAAATGGATTGCTCATCATGATTCCTTTACCCGGTTTTTAGTAGTAACGCGTTCCCGTTCCGGCTCCAATCTTCTGATGTCTCTACTGGATGCACATCCAAATATTTATGCCAGAGGAGAAGAAGTAAATCGATTATTAAACAGAAACATCAAAACTGTTTTTGACAAATATTATTTTTTACAACCAAAAGGAATACAGGCTGCAGGATTCAAAATTTTTTATTACCACCCACTGGATGACAACCCCGAAAGAGTTTGGAGTTACATTATGAGTATTCAAAATATGAAATTTATTCATTTAAAGAGAGAGAACTTATTGCATGTTATCGCCTCAAGGGAAAAAGCCGTGATGACAGGAAGCTGGTCTAGTGAAAAGAAAGCACGGAATGGTACTTCAGGAAAATTACTTTACATAGATCCTCAGGATTGTGAAGCACAGTTTTTGCAAACTCAGGAGTGGGAGAAAACTTTTAAAGACCGTATTGTTGACAAGGATTGTTTAGAGGTCACTTATAACGAACTCATCCACCAGCAGGCAGATAGCCTCCAACGTTTACAACAATATCTTGAAGTGCCTGTTTTCACCCAGCATTTGACAAGCAATTTGAAAAAACAACGGAAAAAAGATCTTTCAAAAACCATAGAAAACTACACTGAACTAAAGACTCATTTTCATGGAACACAATGGGAACACTTTTTTAATTAGTCCATGATTACTATTCCAAAATCCATAGTGAAACCTCATCTGGATCAAGTGCTTTGTCTTGTCATTGCATTATTGATAGTCATGAGGTACTCCGGAGATTTCCTTCCATTTAACCTGACCTTTGTTTATCTGATTGTAGTCAGCTTATTGGGATTCCGGTTTTTTGGTTTTAAATATTTTAAAGAAGAAAAAACCTATCCTTCATTTGTAGCCATTGTTCTGTTTTTCTCTCTTTTATTTATAATGAGTTTGAGTGTTTTTACCCCTACTCCAAGATATGCTCTCAACAAACTATTCTTTATTGTGACCTTTGGAGGTATTGGGTATATCTATCGTTTTTATTTGGCTAAATATTATACTTATTTTGCAAACTCCTTAGTTTTTTGGACTGTCCTGATTCTGGGTACCTATTCCATTTTCTTCCCGCAAGATATGATTACTCAGGTTTTAGAAAATGAGGTGGGTGGACGTTTGGCTCTCACAGAAAATACCAACCCCATTGTAGTCGCCACGCTTTTTGCTGTGGGCTTTATTCTTTTATTTGATAAAATTCAACTTAAAATTTCCAGATATTTTGTTTCGAATCTTTCCATTCAAATTAAAAACATAATATTTTTAAGTATGTTAATTGCAGTGGGAATGTTTTTATTCTTTACTGGTTCACGCGGGGTTATGTTGGCTATCATAATGGCTATTTTTGCTTTTTATTTTTTTAAAATAAAATTTGCCCCCCCCCTTCTTATATTTTTTCTTTTATTAAGTGCATTAGCCTACCCTTTCCTCAAAAATTATAATTCTCAGGAACTCGTTTTATCTGTTACCCCAAAATGGTCTCACTTGTTTATCCTAAAGCGGTTCTATGCAGAGCGATCTGGGGAATCTATAGATATTCGACGCTTGCTGTACGCCAAAACCTGGCGTGGATTTAAGGAAGCTCCGGTGCACAAAAAATTCTTCGGACATGGTTTTGGCGCGTTTGGGTATTTGTACTCCGGAGGAAAAGACAGAAGAATGTACCCACACAACATCCAGCTAGAAATTCTTTATGAAGTGGGCATTGCAGGGCTTGTTTTATTTTCTTATATTACATTAATACCTTTTTATATGCAGTGGAAGATAAGAGATCCCGTTCACTTCTCATCCCTTTTTATGCTATACTATTTTTTCTTTTTTAAGGCGTTGAGTACAGCAGATCTTGGAGGAAATTTTCCCATTTTTTTCTTTTTGTTTATAATTTTATCCATATATGCCATTCCCAAAAATACTGATTAGTGTCCTCCTCCTTTTTACATTTGGTTGTAAAACTTCAAATTCTTTAAAGAATATGAATAAAAGTTTTCAAAATAATTTAAAAGGTAGTATTCAAAACTATGACCAGATTCAGAAGAATGTAAAAGTATCTTCCGCCGGCAAAATAGTTGTATTGGACTTCAACAATCAGGTACTCAATATTGTGCGTTCAATAGAACTAAAGGGAGAATCCAATCTTCAATTTAAAAATGCCCGTATAAATACTAACTCCCCTTATTTCACCTTTGTAATAGACAATGCTTCAAATATTTCTTTTGATGAGGTGCATTTTGATGCCAAGAAAAATGCTAAACCTGTAGGTTTTATTAAAATCAGAAAATCTAAAAAAATAAAAGTAGAAAACTGTTCTTTTAAAAATTTAGGGGATGGTTCAAAAAACATTAGAGGCATTGCAGTAAATAATACTCCCGATGTTATCATTCGAAAAAACGAATTTGAAAATTTGGTTGCCAAAAAGGGAGCCAGAGCAATAGCAGTTGTAGATACAAAACTACCTCAAAGTAAAAATGTTTTTATACAAAATAACAAAATAGGAAAAATACTCCCCAGAAAAGATGGAGATGGAATTTATGTGGAATCTCCAAAACAAACAGATATCAATGTAGTTATCGAAAATAATCAATTTAAAGATAATCCCAAACGGTTTATCAAAGTCAATGCCTCCGGTGCACAAATAAGAAATAACAAAGGAACTTCATCTGCACCTGCTTGTCAGATGCTAACTTTTGTTGCTGTCTTTGGAAATAATATTTTGATCGAAGGCAATCAGTTTAGTGTGACAGGAAAAGCTTCTGTCGTAAATGGCGTTATTCTTTCTAAAGGAGCACTTAAAAATTTAACCATAAAAAACAATATACTTTCTGGAAGCAGCAAAACGGGAAGTAAAGGTATCTTCTTGGTAGATAGTGCTCAAAATATAACTATTGAAAATAATACATTCACAAAATTCCACATCCCTGTTCAATCCAGCAGAAATCACTTACCTAAAATTAATGGTATAAAAATCAAGGGGAATACCATTAAAACATCTGGCAAAAAAGTGTTGGCAGACTTTCATGGTTCCGTAAAAAATCTCAACCAAAGTAACAATACACTGGATAATAAAAAACTTGAAAAGGTTATCCGACGATCAACCCAAGAATATTAATTTTCCTTTTGGATTCCCAAACACCTTATTTTATTATCTCCCTTGATTTTGAGTTGTATTGGGGAGTTTTTGATAAGCTATCTTTAGAGGCTTATGGACAACACATAAAAGATGTTCATATTATTGTCCCTGAACTTTTGAATATTTTTAATAAAAATAAAATTAATGCAACCTGGGCGACTGTTGGTTTTTTACTCGCAAAAGACAAATCTGACCTGCTAAGCAATCAACCTAAACACTTGCCCGGATACCTAAATAAAAAACTGTCCGCCTACCCCAAAATAAAACACATCGGAGAAAATGAGAGCGAAGATCCCTGCCACTACGCTTATGAGTTAGTGCAAAAAATTCTAAAAACACCAGGACAGGAATTGGCTAGTCATACTTATGCCCATTATTATTGTCTTGAGGAAGGACAAACTCCTGAAGAATTTAAAGCGGATCTCAATGCTTTCAATCAGGCAGCAAAAAAACTGAACACAACCATAAAAAGTCTTGTTTTTCCTCGCAACCAGACCAACGCTGGATATTTAAAACTCTGTCAAGAACAAGGTATAATTACCTATCGTGGTAATCAAAAGTCTAAAATATATGAAGCTCTCTCAGATGAAAATGAAACTTTGGGAAGAAGATTTTTGCGATTATTGGATAGCTATTTAAACCTCAGTGGTTATCATTCTGTTCCTATCCAGCAGGTAAAACAATCCTTTCCTTTTAATATTCCGGCCAGTCGTTTTCTACGGCCTTTTTCTAAAAAACTTCGCTTTTTTGAACCCTTAAAATTATCCAGAATAAAATCGGAAATGACTCATGCGGCTCAAAAAGGACACATTTATCACTTGTGGTGGCACCCTCATAATTTTGGGGTCAATATCGATGAAAATTTTAATATTTTAAATAATATAATTCAACACTTCATTTCTCTTAGAAAAACTTATAATATGCAAAGTATTACTATGGGAGATCTGGGAGAACAAATCCTAAGTGAAAGAACAACCTAAAATATTATTATTAGCAGGAGAAGGGGAATCTACGGCTATCCTCTATAATTACCTCATCCAAAAATACCCACCTCAGGTTATCATTGAGGAAAGCGTTCCCAAAAAAAAGTTTTTCTCCAGAAGAATAAACAAACTTGGATATAGGACGGTCATTGGACAACTATTTTTTCTGGCAGGAATTGTTCCTTTTTTGAAATTCTTTTACAAAAATAGAATAAAAAAAATATGCGGAAAATATAATTTAAATAATACTCCTATTCCCGAAGATAAAATTCAAAGAGTTATTTCTGTCAATTCAAACAATTGTATTAATTATATTAAAAAGCACAATCCAGATCTTATAATCATTAATGGAACACGCATTATTTCAAAAAAGGTACTTAGAGCTTCAGCTACTCCTTTCATCAACCTCCATGCTGGCATCACCCCAAAGTATCGGGGAGTACATGGAGGATACTGGTCTGTGGTCAATAAGGAACCTCATCTTTTTGGAACCACCTTACACTTTGTCAATGAGGGAATAGATACCGGAAAGATCATTGGGCAAAAAACCATATTGCCGAAAAAAATTGATAATTATATAACTTACCCCTATATACAGCAAGGGTTGGGATTACAATTACTAGACGATTTCCTTGAAGCGGTAATCGATAAATCTGTAGAGGAACAAGAACCCCTCACAACAGAGTCACACCTCTGGAGTCACCCAACTTTTTTTCAATATTTATTTTCAAAAAAATAAATCATTACTCACACTTGATCAATATTTTACAATTAGTAACTGGCTTAGGGCCAGGAGGAGCAGAAAAAGTCATATTTGATATTTGCCGTAAGATAGACAAAACAAAGTTTAATTGTACCGTATGTAGTATCAGCGAAATAGTCACTCTCCTTCCAAAATTTGAAGCAAGCAATATCCCTACAACACCTTTATTTACTAAAAAAAATCCCGTTTCTTTTATAAAATCAGTTAGTATCTTAAACAGGCATATCAAAAAAAACAACATACATGTTATTCATGCTCATATGGCTCACCCTGTTTATTTTGCTGTTATACTAAAAATACTCAACCCTTCTTTAAAAATTATCTTTACTCCTCACAATATTAATGTTGGAGGATGGCACCGCGAGTTCATATTATGGTTATGCAGACCATTTCGCCACACGGATATTTTGTTCTCTAAAGAAATTGTAAAATTCTTTTATATTAAAAACATAATAACTATGGGGAATGGGATAAACACTATTGAGTACAAAAAAAACATTCAAAAAGATTCCATATTTACTTTTATCAACATTGGCCGAATGGATAAAGTAAAAAACCATGAGTTTATCATTGAAGCTGCAGAAACATTAAAAAATAAAGGATATAATTTTAAGGTGAATATTGTAGGGGAAGGCAATTTAATGGATACCTTAAAAGACAAAATAAAAAAACTAAACCTTGAAAAATATGTTTTCCTTTTGGGGTTCAGAAAGGATATTCCGATTCTATGTAATCAAGCCCATGCTTTTATCATGCCTTCTCTTTGGGAAGGACTTCCTATTTCTTTATTGGAGGCAGGTGCAAGTGGATTGCCTGTAATAACAACCCCAGTAGGAAGTATCCCCTCTGTCATTACACCTGAAAATGGTTATTTGGCTTCCCTTAAAGATTTTGTAAATAAAATGGAGTATGTCTATAATAACTATGAGGAGGCAAAGGCAAAAGGAGAACAATTAAGAATAGATATAAAAGAAAAATTTGATCTTGGAAATATTGTTAAAACTCACGAAAACCTCTATCAAAAAGCAACAAAAGATTAAAAATCATATTTTAAATTTATTAAATTATTTTTCATAATCTCATTTATTTTATTCAAATCTTTGTTAGAAAATTTATCTAAATATTTCTTAGAAGTTGCTTTGGAAGCATCCACACTTCCCAAGCCTGTCCGGCTCCGCTCTGAAGCAGCCAAACCACAAAAAGCATACATCTTATTCAATTCTTCCAAAGGATTTAGTAAAAATTTTTCATATTTTAATTGATAATAATTTGTTTTGGGTAACATTTGTTTTTCAAGAGCCGTTTTTTCTATAATATTTCGCCATTGTACCGCAGCTAATACACTTGGATTCTTAAATTCTCCAACCCAAAATTCATTAAGTAAGTGATCCATTTGACCATTTTGCCACCACGGTTTTTCATATCCGCCTCCTTGCTTCCAGAAATCTACCTGCAGCAGAGAAGCCACCACAGCTCGGCCGTCCCGGACAACATCAATAAAAATGGCATCAGGAAAAATGCTCTGTAAATATTCTATTCTGGAAGGGCCTGTAATTTTGAGAACTAGCCGTTTCTTATTTTGATATCTTAAAACCTTATATAAGGTTTTATTTATTTTTTGTTGAACAATAAGTGGCGCACTTCTCTTTAACAAATAATCTTTTGAAAAATTTATTCCTGTATAATAATCAAAAAAAATATATGGCTCAGTGGGTTTTGGAACAAAATTATAATTCAGGTTGACCATCTGATCGCTTTTCTTCCGTTCGCCTTTTGTATATAAAAAATAATTATCAAAAACCCGATTGATATAACCAAACTGTGGCCACCAGGGAAAGCGATTCACATAATTAGACAACCACCCCGCTGCTTCGTGCCGTACAAAGTGCTCATAGATAAGTGAAGAACCGCTTCTTCCAGTACCAATAAACAGAATAGGTCGTTTTATCATTTTTAATTTACATTTGCAATTCTAAAAAACATTGCAAAAATACAGATAAGAGCAGTTAAAAAATAACTCCTGATATTTTCATTTTAAGTAACTGGACATAATAATGTTAAATTTAATTTGAAATGAGTTTTTGATT
>JAHDCK010000253.1:2736-7204 GCA_020629915.1 Saprospiraceae bacterium | reverse complement strand
GTCAGGCAAGACGCCTGTGGGGGCGAATACGCCTGACAAGAAACACCGAGCTAGAATGACAAAATAAATCCTCGAAATTTTCGTCGATTAAAATTGACTACTTCCTTAGTCTGGTGAACGAGGAGTATTTGAATTTTATTCCATACTTTTTTACGAGCAGGGTGCAATCAACAAACTAAAGTTTATTATACTTTTTTTCTGCTGATATAACAAAAAATAATAAAACAAACTGATAAAACTGAATCCCGTAATTGGATTCTCCGAAAATGCCGAACTCCGTGATGGAATTGATGATGAGTGGAACGAGCATGAGCCAAGCCATATTTTTTAAATACGTATCTTTAGAAAGTATAATGACTCTAGCTGTAGCAATCATTTGAAATAAACATATAAATGCTCCTACTAATCCTAAATTGAGTAACACTTGTATAAAAGTGTTATGCGTCATAGAAGCGGCATAGGCATGGATGCTGTCAAATTTTTCTTCGTAACTGATACACATGAAACCGTAACCCAGGATAGGCTCCTTGGTAAAACCATATTGGATTAGGTCTTTCCAAAAGGGCAATCTTCCCGTCATACTCATTACTTCTTCGATGTCCCCCTGCTTAACGATAATCTCCCGTATCAAAATGGGCATGGCAAAAACAGCTCCGACAATAGAGGCAAATTGCAGTTTTAAATTTCCAAATTTTAATAAACATATTCCGGTGACTAACAGGAAAGCACCGAGGGAAGAACGGCTTTGGGTCAGGAGCAAAACGGCTACACAAGAAATTAATATTAATACATTATTTTTACTTATCTTCTCCCGTACCATTTCCAGATAAGCGGCTGCTCCACCTAAAACCGCCAGCATTCCCAACTCATTTGGATTGATAATAAACCCACCCAAACGAGACACCTCTCCCCCATGCGTTTGACGATAGAAGGTGGCTGGGTCATAAAACAATCCACCGATAAAAGCCAGGCAAATCCAAAAAGTGGACCAGGCAAAAACTTTACTGTACGGGAGATCATTATTACTTATAGCATTATAATATACGAGTAATTGATAATAGAACCAGGCGAAAACCATCGCTTCCACAATCATGGATAATTGCAATAAACTATACCGAACAAGGGAAGACCAAAATAGTGAAAGCGCACCCAAAGCGAGATACGCCAAATACAAACCCAAATGTGTAAAATTCTCGTATTTGATTTTATGAGTCGGGTATTTTTGCATTAAATATTTTAATAATACAAAAGAACTCATAGTGAGCATCAGGCGCAATCCCGTTTTTACCAATTGGGTCATCCCTACCGAATTTGGAAAAAGCGTAAAGTAACTCATTATACGCAATCCAAAAATTAGTATAAGTATAACAGCAAATGTATTGCTTTTAAAAACGGGCGATATGTGTTTTGTATTAAGCACGGTAAATATCCATCAACTGACGGGCGATGGAGGTCCAGGTAAATTCCTTTTCTATCATTTTACGGGCATTTTGCCCCATTGTTGCCAAGCCGTTTTGATTTTTTAAATCAATGGCTTTTTTCATAGCGATATGGATGGAATCCGGGGTATTTTCTTCGAGAGCGATCCCAGCATTAAAGTCCCGGATGTAGTGATTGATATTGGTGGCCTCGCTGGTCAGGCAGGCTTTTCCCATCCCAGCAGCTTCGAGAACGGCCATTGGAAATCCTTCATTGCGGGAAGTATGCAAAAATACATCAAAGGTTTTTAAAATATCAAATTTTTCATTTCCAAATTTCTTGCCGTGGAAAGTTACGTATTTTTCAAGGTTGAGATCACGGGTGAGTTGCAGGAGTTTTTCCCGATCCACTCCATCGCCGATAAATTCCAACCCCGCATCATATCCGTCTTTTATTAATAACTGAAAACCCTTTAATGTCAAATCCAATCCCTTGTGATAAGCGTCTAGTCTGCCACAAAAACCAAACACCGGACGTTCGTTATTTTTGGGTTTTTCCTCGTAGGGAATTTCGGATAAGTTCAAGCCATTGGCTACTAAAACTTTGTGGTCAATTTTAATCCACTCGTCTAAATAATCAAAAGCCTGCACGCCGAGTAGCTGGACGGCCTTGGCATTTTTCACGAGTTGTTTTTCAAATAAATTAAAATATATTTTTTTAATCCAGTTGTTTTTTGCGAGTGCGGCCTTGGTGTAGGAACCATGCGGCGTGAAAATATATTGTATATTTCTTTTATTTAAAATTTTAGATACATGATAAAATTCTGGTATAAATGCGCCGTGAATATGAAATATAGTCTCCGTGTTTTCTGCTTGCAAGGCTGCTTGTAATTTTTTATCCAGATAGAATTTATTTTTATGTTGTAAAAACAAACGGGTGATAAAATTTCTTTCCGGGTAGGTGTGTTCCAGATCATTGGCGATGCCCCAGACCTCTACGGCTGCTCCCAGGTGCGTTTGTGTATTTGCCAGTTGATGTACGACTCGATTGACGCCGTTCATTCTGTTGGGATTGGCTTTTCCCAAAACTAAATGTATGATTTTCATGCTTTTATTTTTTATAATATTTTCTTCAATCAATAATCCGATAAAAAGTAGTATTGGTTGTAGTCATGTCCTGACTGCAAGTCGCGACTTGACTATGATACCCATTTAGGTCGCGGCTGGCCGCCACGACCTAAATAATTTTTTAGCAGTATTCTATAATCCCGACTCTTCAAATTTCAGGGATTCTGTTTTGGGTATTTTCTTAAAAACATAGAATACATATACAAAATTTATTATTATTTGACTTAATATCAAGCCGGAAAAATAACCGACAACTCCAAAATTTTCAAGGAAGAAATGCGCTGCAAAAAAACAAAATCCGGCACTTAAAATATAACTAAAAAATATAGGTTTTGTATCTTCCCATGTTCTTAAAATATATCTCAAGGGAAATCCAAAGAAAACGAAAACATACAGCAAGGCATATCCCCAAACCATTTCGGTATGAGTCGCAAAACCCGTTCCGTAAAATAACTCCAGTAGCCAGGGAGCGAAGAGCGTCATTGTTCCGATGATTCCGATAAAAGCAGCTCCTAGCTTTAACGTGATTTTTTTAATATAGGTAAAAAGAGCAGAATTTCCATTTTGAAAATGATGCCGGGCAGCTTCAGCAGGAACGATATTTTCCATCGCCAGGAAAAGGACATGGCTTAGACCAATGATGTTTTGTCCGATTCGGATGGCTCCGACAACTGCCGTTCCGAGTACTCCGGCAGCGGCCACCAGGAAAAAATTCCCGGTGAACCACTGCAGGATCGAAGTGCCCAGCAACCATTGTGAAAAATGAAAATGTGAAATGAAAATATTTTTACTTTTTTGAATATCCAGAGTGTTCAATTTTGGAAAGGCAAAAATCAAAACAACTAATATCCCCAAGCTATAAGCTCCGGCAACTAATCCCAAAAGAGTTTCAATAGTTAAAGTATTATTATAATAAAAAATGACAATTGAAAGAAACAAAACTCCATACAATATTCCATCCGAGAGCACCGGATAAAAATTTCTTTTCTGTATAAAAAATATTTTTCTAATAAAATCCTGCAAACAATAAACGACGGCAACGATGCTCACTAATCCGGCATATTGAATTCCCTCAAACGAGGGAGCAATTACAGAAACCATTGCCCCAAGTTCTATAATCAACATCCCTAAAAACAACTGTAATAAGAACAAGTGAAAGAAATAATCCGGGCGATTTACTTCCGGTAATTTTACGGCTAGAGTCATCATGGGCTTGGTTATAAATGCCTGATGAAGATTTAATATAAATAAAACACCCATCCATAAAACCGTAAACAAACCGTAGTTGTCCAATCCCATTGTGCGGACCAATATCAATCCAAGGGCAAAATTGCCACCGCTGACAATGGCCTGATCTAATAAGACCAACATTTTTGATTCCTGATATTTTGATATATAATTTTTCATGCTTTTTTTATTTTTTAGGCTGCTTTTTTAGACAAACTAAAATATTTTTTATTTCGCTTTTTGTAGTAGGCGTTAATATAGTTTTGATACTTCTTGGAAGGCTTATACCCATTCAACACCAACTTCAAATTCGGAATTTTAATATCTTTAAATTGCTTGGCGATAGCTGATAAATGTCTGACCTTTGTCTTACCAGAACGTATCACTAAAAGTGTAATATCACTAAACTGAGTAAAGGCCAAAGCATCTGCAATAATCCCTACCGGGGGCGTGTCTATTATTATAAAATCATATTCATTTTTTATATCTTTTAAAATTCTTTTCATATTAGCGGAGAAGATAAGCGCACGATTTCCGTTACGCAATTCACCGGAAGGCAACAGGTGAGGCGTATGTTCATCAAATTGAATAATGGCTTCTTCAAGAGTCACTCTTTTTTCTAAAACACCAGCCATCCCTTCTGGATTTTCGATGCCAAATTTTTCAGGGATTTGTCCTTGCAAAAAATCCATATC
>JAHDCK010000253.1:0-2636 GCA_020629915.1 Saprospiraceae bacterium | reverse complement strand
TCTTCCCTTGCATTTACTTTGTCCGTCAAAAAATGCCAAACGTAAGCAAACAAAATCCCGATAGTCATGGCGATAAACAAAGCCAATCCGTAGAGCAGCGGTTTGTTGGGAGAAGCCTGACCTTCCGGCATTTTTGCATATTCGATAATTTTATGTGGGTAACCCAATGAGGAACGACTGATAGCCAATTCCGCTTGCTTTTGACTTAAAAATGTATATATATTTTCATTTAATTCTACTTCTCTTTCCAGCATCACCAACTGTCTTTCCTTTTCGGGAAATCCTTGAATACGTTGATTTTCTTTAGCAATAGTTTGTTGAATTTTTTCTTTTTTTGTTTTCAGATTTTCAAGTGAAATGCGAACGCTTTGATTGAGAAATGCTCGTAATTCCTTTATTTTTTCCTCCGCATTTTGTACTTCCGGGCTATCAGATACATATTTTTGCAATAAATCTTTTTTCTTTTGTTCCAGATTTTGAATTTTCAAAAAGGCATCCTGAAAGACGGGATCTTTTACAGCTTCCAGGTTAGGTGCAGCGTCTGCGATATTTTTTCCGGCTTTCAGGCTCGTGTATAGTTTTTCCATTTCTGCTATCTGCACATCGAGGTGAACATTTTGCAAATCGAGTTGTGTCAGTTCTTTGAGTAAGGCATCCGTTTCCATTTTTGGGTTGAGGATATTGTTTTTGCTTCGGTAGAAAGCCATATCTGATTCAGAGGTTTTTAAATCAGATTTTAATTTATATAATTCTTGATTCAAATATCCTAGCGCACGATCGGTTTGTTCTTTTTTATAGGTTTGACAATCTTCTATATAAGTTTCCATCAATGTATTGACAAAAGTTTTGGCTTTTTCCGGGAGTTCGTGTTTGTAGTAAATTTTAATAATTGAAATATCCTGGGCGACGGGTTTTACAAAAAGATTTTCTCCCTTGAGCTCCTTAGCTAATGTTTCGTTATTTAATATTTTAATTAAAAAATTATTGCCAGCCTTTAACCCATTTGGTTTTTCCTGTAGGAATACATCGTCTTTTTCCAATTGAATCTTATATCCTCCGTAAGAAAACGGAACGCCAAAAGTTACTTCTCTACAAACAGAATCCACCTGGTTTTCAATATTCAAACAAAAGGTATTTTCGCCTTTATATTTCAACTCAAATTCTGTATTTTCTAATATAATTTCATTTTCTATCAAAATAACTTTAAAAGGTCGTTCCTTATAAATTTCCGAAGAACGCAACTCTCCTTTTCGGTACGTAATGATATTCCAATCCAATTTAGAAACGGCATTTTTTATCAAGTCCTCGCTTTTAAAAATTTCCACTTCAGTCAGGAAATTTTCACTTTGGCTATGACCGCTCATATCCTTATCCTGAAAAATATCAAACCCCGATTGGCTGTAATTCAGGTTGTTAATTTTTATTGCTCCATGCGTTTCATATTTAGGAACAATATATGGGATAGTTGAATTTGCGATATAAAAAGCAATTCCCATTAATACTAAAATAACCGGACTTGCCTTTAGGATCGGGAGGATGAGTTGTTGAAATTCTTTTCTAAGCTGCATAATACAGGTCTTTTTAAATTATTTTAAAATTAATGATACGACTAAGGCAACAGCCGTAATTATCCCGGCGACAGGTGTCGCTCTTTTCAGCTTTTCATCTAATGATTTTTTTCCATTGGATGATACAACAACCACATCGCCAGGCTGTAAAATGACATTATAATCCCGCAGGGAAATGAGTTGGCTCATATCAGTAATCAACTCTACGGGTTGCTGATTTACAGTTCTGATTATTTTTATATGTTTTGCATTTGCATATTCTCCGAGACCTTCGGCCTGCCCCAGCATTTCTACCAGACGAATCGTTTCATTGTCCAATTCGTACTTGCCGGGTTTGTTTACCTCTCCTAGGACGGTGACGTAATGATTCAATACCCGAACATTTATAATTGGATTTTTAATATACTTAGAATAAGAAGTTTCTAATTGATAATTGACTTCTTTCAGATTCAAGCCCGACAATTTTATCCGTCCGATTTTAGGCAAGTTCACTTCGCCGTCATTATTCAGGACGACCCATTTTCCGGTTTCTTCATTAGAAGCAAAAGCGGAATTGACCGAACCGATACTCAGGTCTTCATGTCCCCAGATGCTAATCGTAATTTTATCTCCGGATTGGAGAACAGGCTCTTTGGCCTTAAAATATTTAGTCAGGATTTCAGAATTATCTCCCTGAGGCGTTGCGTTCACCAGCAAGGTTTGAGTGGGACTGCAACTGCATAAAAACAGTAATCCCAATCAAATAGGAAAGAATAAATTTGTCATGTTCAAAACATTTTCATTTTCATTCTATTGAATTCCAATTAAAATGCCAAGCGAAAAATTTCTTATAATTAATTGATAATCAGTAATTTAAAAAAATTTACGTTTTATCTTATTTCTCATTTTAAGAAAAATTTCTAAAAATGAGAAAACAAGAATTCAATAAATGAGTGGAAAAAACAGGATGTAAAACAGGAGGTTAAGCAACTAATCAATTTAAACCGACGAATAATATCACACTACTGGACATGAAGCACTTTTTGTACATAAATGCATTCTGACTGGATTAGGCTGTGCCTAATCCGA
>JAHDCK010000252.1 GCA_020629915.1 Saprospiraceae bacterium | reverse complement strand
AGTTGTTTCCAACTGCGCTTAAATTTAATATTTCCTTAATATTAGAAACTACATTTTGATAAATTTCATGGAAGTAGTTTCTATCCCATTATTTATTTTCATATAGTAAACGCCACCCGCCAATTCACTGACGTTATACGTATAATTATTTTCGCCTTTAGCCACTGAAGTATTGATAGATTTAACCAATTTTCCATCTGCGCTAAAGATGTCCAAACTCATATTTCCATTTGTTACGGAAGTATAAGTAACAAAGATTTCATCAGCAACCGGATTTGGAGAAACAGTAACGGTTTCGTCTCCATTGTAGTTTACAGTAACCACATTGAAGTACTCCGTTCTACCATCAAAATCTGTTTGACTCAGGCGATAGTAGTTCTCACCGATTTGTGGATTTGGATCTAAATATTCATAAGATTGTTTCTCACTAGTGGTACCTGCTCCCTGAATTTTAGCCAGGAATTCAAATTCTCCGTCCACAGATTTTTCAAGCGTGAAGAAATCAGAATTTGTCTCGGAACTCGTTTGCCATTCCAGTAAGCTACCAGAAGGAGTTGCTTTACCATCAAAATATACCAGTTGTACATCTAATCCACCCGGTCCGTCACCAAGTGCGAATCCGGAGAATCCAGTACCAAATGTGGAAGTGTATGCCCATCCTGAAACTGGTGTAGTTGTATTATACGCTACCGGAGCAGTTCCGGCAGTTTCATAAGTAGCTGCGGCAGATATTGAACCTACAGATTTAATCATTAATAAGTCTGTTCTTGGATGTGTCGCGGTATTGGAAGCTTCCCATCCTGCAATTTCAGCTTCTGTATAATATAAAGTCATGTTATATCCTCCACCTGGGTTGTTAACCTCAGGAGTCACAAGGAAATTTTTATCTGTGATATCCGCAACTACTGCAAAATCATTACTTAAAAATGATGTTGTACCAGCTCTGTCTACTTCAACTTTGGTACAACCGTAATCATGACCAGTCAGATTTTCAATCGTACACATAATAGTTCCTGTTGTTGGATTAAAATAATGTACAGTTTCGAAAGGACCGAGGTATTGCTCATCATAATCGGTTGCTGTTGGTGTAACTATAGTTTCGATTTCATTCACCAAACCTGTTCCGGTTACGGTGATATTATCAAACTGCAATCCAGGCTGATTAGTCGTACCATCTCCATTATCTGTCCATCTCCATCCGATATCGAAAGTTGAGTCATCCAAACTAGCCGGCATGGTAACCGTCACAGTTGCAGGTGTAGCTTGACCAGTGTAAGGGCCTCCAATTGTCGTCCAGGTTGTTCCGCCATCGGTAGAATAAATGAAATCTCCATAGTCATTGGCATTTCCTCCTACAGCATAATCAAAGGTCACCTGAATGTTACCCAAGCCAGTAGCGTTTACTTCCTTTAATAAAATAGACTCAGAAGCATAACCATAATTCCAGTAATCACAGTAGGAAGTTCCATTATCGTTGTCATAAATGGCTGCTACGGTACTTGCTCCAAATAAGTTATTTGGAGAACACGGGCTAAAGTCAAATATTCCAAACTCATTTTGAGAAGCATTTGTTGTTCCGGCAATAAACCACCCGGAAATTGCTGCTTCCCAATCTTCTGTCCACAAGGTTGTCGTTGCTCCACCACTTGAAACTGGTGCCGCATCGTCATTTAAGATTGTTATTGTAAAGACATCATTTGCTCCTAGTACTGCATCACCAGAAGGTGTACCTAACGTGATAATCAACGTTTCATCCGGTTCAACAACAGCATCCTCTCTTAAGGTAATTGTAATTTCCTGAGGCGTAGTTGATCCTGCCGGGAAGGACAAAGAAGCAGGAGTCACTGTGTAATCCTGTGCATCTGCTGTTCCTGTTAAAGTGAGTGCTACATTATTAACCACAGTACTTGTACCAGAAAGGTTAACATCTAATGTCCACGTAGTTTGGTCATCATTACATCCACTTTCCTCCGGAATAGCAGCATCAGTAGCTCCAAACTGGATAGTAGGAACAGGAGCGGTACACCTAGTCGCAGCCGATGTCAATAAGCTGGATCTGGAACCATTTAAGGTGGCAACCACTCTTGCTTTTTGATCATTAGTAAACATATACATGGCTAAGTCATTCACGTAGTCCATATAATTCATAAACATATCATTACTTCCACAAGAACTTTGTGGATGGGCAGGAGAACCTCCATAAGAATCTCCCTGATTTGGTGTATCATTACAAGAGTCAGAACCAGTACATCCTCCTCCGTCATCTCCCCAGATATGATAAAGACCCAACCAGTGGCCCACTTCGTGGGTTCCCGTACGACCTCTGTCGTAAGGGGCACCTCCGGGAGCAGGACTTGCTACTGAACCAACAGTATTATACAAGCAAACAACACCATCTGTGCTTGCTCCACCACCTGGAAACTGAGCGTAACCTAGAAGCCCACCAGAAAGATTTGCCGTCCAAAAGTTCAGATATAAATCACGATCCCATACCGTTGCAGGTTTAGCAGTGCCATCAAAAGCACCCATACTCCAACTCGCTGTTCCCAGATCATGGCGAATAATACCTGTAGTAGCATTGCCACTTGGGTCAACTGAAGCCAGGCAGAATTCTACTTCAACATCAGCAACATCGCCTGAAAATTCAGCAGGGACATTACTCACATCAGGATTCGAGGCTCTGTAATCCAAATTTAATTGATCAAGCTGAGCAATACATTGAGCATCTGTAATATTTTCATTACTTCCAACTGCATCTCCGTTGTGTACAATGTGGAAAACGGTAGGAATAGTAATAACAACATTGGCTTTTTCTCCATCAGCAGGAGGATTAGCCTTTAAATAATCTTTTATAAATTGGTTAATAGCATCTCTTTCAGCCTTTACTTTTGGATCTTGATTTTGCATTTCAAGTAACTCTTGAGAGCCACAAGTTCTTTGGGCATTAAGGCTACCCGCCGAAATAAATAAAAGTAGTGTGAAGACAAAAAGGTTAAGGTAATTTTTGTTCATGATAACGAGGTTAAGTTTCGTCTTTGTGGTTAGCAAAAACAGTGTTGTTAAGTGATATAATTAATAAATAAAATGATTGCCTTTTTGGTCTTTGGGGGTCAAAGAGCGGCTAAAATTAGAACAATTATTGGATTTTTTAAAGATTTAGCCTATTTTTCTATGTCACTAATCTGTAAAATTAACTTTTGTTTGGGGTAAAAATTGACGCCCCTTTTACTCTGGTTTTTTTGATTTCCCTTCCTTTTTTATCTGGGAGTTCTTTGGTTTTTGCATTTTTTTTAAATCCGAAACCATACCTTCATACATTGTTTGAACTTTTTTAGGCTGTTTGTAGAGTAATTCCATATTGTAATAGAAGTCCTCCTCCATTATTTTATGTTTTTTTAGAATACTGGAATACATCATTCCAGCCAGACTGTCCCGTTTTGAAAGTTTAGAAGTTTGCAAATACCCTTCAGCAATGTGTATTTCCTTAAGTATCTCATACATTTTATGCTCAGGGATAGTCATTTCAGGGGTTGGTTGGCTACAATTGCCAAAAAGAAAAAAAAGCAAACTCCAAATCCCTATTTTTGTTTGAATAGACATAACTTTGATTTTACTGTAAATCTAAAACATGTTTTTTCATGAGCCTTCATTTTGAAGAACTAATTCAACAAATTCATTCTAAAAAAGCCGAACTGGTTGCCGTATCCAAAACCAGGTCTGTAGAAGAAATATTGAGCCTGTATAAAATGGGACAACGCCACTTTGGTGAAAACCGGGTTCAGGAACTCCGTCAAAAACACCCTTTACTTCCAAACGATATTCACTGGCATTTAATTGGCCATCTTCAGTCCAATAAGGTGAAATATATTGCTCCTTATATTCATTTAATTCATTCCGTGGATAGTTTGAGTCTGCTAGAGGAAATAAACAAACAAGGAGCAAAACATAACAGAATCATTCCTTTCCTGTTTCAATTGAAGGTGGCTGAGGAGTTTACCAAATTCGGATTATCAATGGAGGCCTGCACTGCTATTATTGAGTCTGATAAATTTAAAAATATGAAAAATGTGCTTCCTTCCGGAATCATGGGTATGGGTACATTCACCTCTGATTTAAATCAAATATCTGAGGAATTTAAATTATTAAAAAAATATTTTACAGAACTAAAAGAAACATTCTTCCCTTTGGCTGAGGATTTTAAGGAAATCTCCATGGGTATGTCCGGAGATTACGAGTTAGCGTTAGAAGAAGGATCTACACTGGTTAGAATCGGAAGCCTTATATTTAACAATTTATAAAGTTTGATTATGAATTATTTTAAATATATTATAATCTTAGTGATTATTTTCATCCTAACAATTCAATGCAATCCGCATTTTCTAAATTCTTATATAACAAAGGAAGACATACAATTTTTGGAAGCTTCTGATGAAAAAAGGAGCAATCAGTTCTGCCGAAATTATGAATCTTATATACCGGATAAAAACCATCTCAAACATTTTCCCAGAAAAACCCTTCGGTTGAATTTCCACTTTATGAGAAATGCGGAGGGTAAAGAAAATTTTTCCGAAGCAGAAGGTCGCGAATTTGCAAAAAAAATGATCAAGTCCGCCAATTTTGCGCTTTGGCAAAATAATAAAATGCACCTTCCGGAAGGGAATAATACTCCTGTTATTACTGCAAAATATAAGTTTATCTTGCACTCCGACTTAAATCCCGATATCGAAGAATCTATTTACTTTCACGATGATCCGGATTTGTATTACTTTGTAAAAACGGGGAAAGACAGAAACAATTTCAAAAGAGACGTATATAAAAAATATGGCAAGCATACAGAGGAAGCCATTAATATTTTTATAATGCCACATCATCCTGATAGTATCGCTTCGCCCTCTTATAAGCCAACGCATACTGGTATTGCTTTTCCTTCAGATGGATGGGCAAAACTTTGTGGATGTTATTATCAAACTAAATATAAAAATAAATCTCATTACCACTGTGCTAAATTACTCAATCATGAGGTCGGACATATTTTGGGGCTAAGACATACCTGGGGGGGAAACGATGGGTGTGATGATACACCCAATAATCCAAACTGCTGGAGTACCAATCCGAATCAACCGCCATGTGACGGAGTTGTTTCTAATAATTTAATGGATTACAACCACAGTCAAAATGCCTGGACGCCCTGTCAAATTGGAATCGTGCATAAAAACCTTTCCAATAAAAAACATTTTACCCGAAAATATATTGAAAAAAAATGGTGCGAAAATGATCCCAATCAACTTATAGAAATTGATAAAAATATTATTTGGTCAGGCTCAAGGGATTTACATGGTGGAATTGTCATTTTACCTGGAGGCAGCCTGACGCTTCAATGCAGGGTGCATCTGCCGAAGGATGCAAGGATAACAGTCAAAGCTGGCGGAACCTTAATTTTGGACGGGTGCACAATAGAAAATGATTGTGGTGACAAGTGGAAAGGAATTGTAGTACAGCAAATCAGAAAAAGCAAAGGAAAAATTATATTTAAAAATAATCCAACTATCAAAGACGTGTTGAATCCTGTGGAGATTCCGGGATCGTAGGAGTATTATAAATGCTTAAGTCGTATATTTGAATACTTTTATATCTCCCAATGGGTTTATCGAGGAAAGGCTGAACATGGGGTTTGGATTTAAACCCAGCAGAAGTATCATTTAAGATTAAATATTCGGCCCCGCTATTCATAAATTCATCCAGATGTTCTTTTTTAATTTTTGCACCAAAGTTGCCAACCCACTCTGAATAGCCCGCTCGCTGAAGAAGGTATAAGGAGAAACAGGGTGTGCGATCCGGCATGGAAACAATTAAATCATCATTTTTTATATTCAAATCGCTCAAATACGACTGAAGTTCTTCTTCGTATAAATGTGCATTTACTTTTTCTGCCATGTGCCCCCGATAACGTTCTCTTATTTGCTCCTTTGAATGGATGATATTGGAGATTATCAGGCCTACAATTAAAAAGCGAAATACATAAGATTTAAATATATTGTTATAATATTTTTTTAAAATGGTCAATCCTGAAAGGAAAAGAAAAAGGAAGAAAGGATAAAATCCGGCTACATAGTAATCATGGGAAGTAAATTGGTAAAACCAATACGTATAAAATAAAATACAACCCATAAAGGAAAATAGCGTTAGGCTATACAGTAAACTTCCCGGAAATTTTCGTCCCAGCAAAACGACCGGAATCAAAAATAAGATCAGCCAGTTGGTAAATGTGAAAAAATACTGCTCCGACCACAAAAATACAGAGCGAAAAATCGTATAGGTTACCATATTCATGTTTTGTCGCTCCCATATCGCAGCGGTATCACTTAAAAAATAGGTAGACCCGATTGATTCATTATATCCTTTGGCAAGCAAAACCCATCCGCTCATCAGTAATAACATAGAAAAAAACAATATGCCAAATAATCCAGGGTGTTCTATTTCTCTTTCCAGTTTTTCTGAGCGATACCAACCCAGACATTCTAAAATAAAAATCCCTCCCATGGCTAAAACGGAAATCAACATCAATGGTTTTAATAAACCTCCGAGTAAAAAAAGTGCGAACGCAGGATATAAATGCAATTTATTTTTATCAAATAAATATTCAGATAAAAACCCCCAACCCATCAAAATGAGACTGAGGGCGGCGACGTCCGGCAAGAAATTATTGCCATAATACACTAGTAAAGGTGCGCCAAAAAACATGAGGCTCAAACAAACGGCCAAAAAAACATCATTAATAAAATTATAAGAAATTTTAACAATGGAAAGTAAGCCGCCAAAAAACAAGAGCAGGTGTAATCCTCTTAACCAACCTTCACTTTCCCCAAAGATCGCATATAATATTCCACTTATATAATAAAAGACAGGAAACTCCCCTACTCCATACCCTTTGGCCTGATAATGATTTAGCTGGCGTGGCTTGGTAATGTCCAATCCTTCTCTGGAATAATTAAAAGGAATACTGGCACTTTGAGCTTGCCGCCAAAGGTGATTCCCGGCGGGTTTATCAAAAGTCGTATTGTGGTAGTCGTATAAAAAACTAATACCTGCCAGCAATAAAAAAACAGCTAAATAATATTGGTACTTCATATTAAAATGCCCCATTCGTTTTCGAACGGGGCAGATATGGCAAAGTTTTAAAAAGTATTTTTATAAATAATAAACATTATCACGAGAAGTTTTTTATGAAGGACAAATTGTAATTTTAAAA
>JAHDCK010000251.1 GCA_020629915.1 Saprospiraceae bacterium | reverse complement strand
GAGGGAGTGTGAACTCCCGAACCGCTTGCGGGCGGGTAAGCACGCAGGGCGTCAGTGAGTCCTTGATTCCGACCGTAACGTCGGAGGCTTTTTAACGAAGAAGAAATTAAAAAGTCGTTCAAAGTATTATAGATTTTATTGTGGCCGGTTGCTTAAATACCTTTTATTTTGGGCTAAAATAATGGGTTTTTATCATTCTTTAAAGCGGTAAAACGACAATTCGTTATCCCACTTTAAAATTTGGGCATATTTTATAATATTATTTCCATTAACCAATAAGTTAATTTCAATTTCCTGAATAGGCGGGAAACTACTGGTTTCTCCTAAATCTTTGGCAGAACTTACACAGGATTTGCGGTCGAGCCATTCTACCAGATCGATAAATCTGGAGGTTTCGGAATCATCATCATTTTGAAGCACTAAATAATCGTTTAATTCCAAACCGACCCGGTCGTAATCTTCCTGATAAACAGGAGAACAAAAAGCGGTATCCTGAATATCCACAGGCTCGTCATCACAACCTGTTATCAAAAAAAGGACTCCCAGAAAAAGTAGCAATGATAATCGTTTCATTTTTGCTTTATTTATGAGTTAAAAGCGTTCAAAAAAAATCCAACATTTTCATTTTCGGACGCAGAACGAACTGTTAAATGAAAATTAAACAGAGGATTCTATTTTTTGAACAATACTTAAATGGATAAAGATTTTATTTATCCTATCCAATTTAAACCTTTTTAAACCATAAAGCCACCCCGATTTGGGAAAAAGGGAAATTTGGTTCCTAGATCAGGGGAAACCATTTTGATCCTTCTGGTTTTCTATTTTTATTTCCAACAAAAAACAGGAGGATTTCCAAGATTATCTTTTTAGTTAAACCCTAAATGTATATGAAAAAAGTTTGGATTAGAAAAAATGGAAAATTCCTCCTGATTTTTCCTTGTTAAAGAACTATTTTGTTGAAAATGATTTTTTTTTCAAGTGTTGTGATAAAAAAACGATGCTACCCCAATAAAGGGTAGCACCACTATGACACAACAAACAATTTTACACTACTCCTCTTGTAGTGAACTCAACTCTTTGATTCTTTAACCAAAGTCAAGTTGAATATTTTTTTCATTAGGGAAGACAGGCAGGTTTTGTAAAAGGGTTGGGTATTTTTTGAAAAAAAATGTTCTAAAACGAAAAACCCCTCATAAAGCATTGGTTATTAGTGCTTTATGAGGGATTATTTTTTTTTGTAAAATGGAATTTAAAATCTAAACATTGAAGCGGAAGTGCATGACATCTCCATCTTCCACGAGGTATTCTTTGCCTTCTACATTCATTTTTCCGGCTTCTTTGACTTTGTGTTCGGAGCCATATTCAACATAATCGGCATATTTGATAACTTCTGCCCGGATAAATCCCTTTTCAAAATCGGTGTGAATAACGCCCGCAGCACCAGGAGCAAGAGTCCCTCTTTTAATGGTCCAGGCTCTGACTTCTTTTTCCCCGGCAGTGAAATAAGTAATCAAACTCAATAATTTATAACATGCCTGAATCAATTTATGAACGCCGGGACTTTCCAATCCAATATCTTTGAGAAATTCCAACCTCTCTTCATAGGTTTCCAATTCTGAAATATCGGCTTCAATAGCTGCACTGATCAAAATCACTTCAGCCCCTTCGCCAGCAACTGATTCTGCAAATCGTTTGGTGTGATCATTTCCATCCACTACGGAGCCTTCATCAACATTACAAACATATAAAACAGGCTTAGCCGTCAGCAAAATAAATTCCTGCACCAATGCTTTTTCAAAATCATCCTCCCCAAAACTTCTGGCAGAGTTGCCATTTTCAAGGTGAGCTTTAAGTCGTTTGGCTGCTTCCAGTTGTTTTACAATTTCCTTGTCGTTGGTTTTGGCTTGTTTGGCCAGTTTCTCAATTCTTTTTTCCACCGTTTCCAGGTCCTTCAACTGCAATTCCGTGTCTATAATTTCTCTGTCCCGAACCGGGTCAACACTTCCATCCACATGCACCACATTTTCTTCATCAAAACATCTGACGACATGAACAATGGCATCTACTTCCCGGATATTGGCCAAAAACTGGTTGCCTAGTCCTTCTCCCTTGCTGGCTCCTTTTACCAATCCGGCAATATCCACGATTTCAATGGTGGTTGGGATAACCTTTTGTGGATTGACGAGATCGCTAAGTTGGTTTAATCGTTCATCCGGTACCGTAATGGTGCCGATGTTAGGTTCGATTGTGCAAAAAGGAAAATTAGCAGATTGCGCCTTAGCTGAAGACAAGGCGTTGAACAAGGTTGATTTTCCGACATTGGGTAACCCTACAATTCCACATTTTAAACTCATGAATAAGAATAATTTTTATTTAAAATCAGTTCTAAAAATCAGGCGGCAAAGATAGGGGAATAATTTTATTTCACACCGTTTAATTGGTTCTGATATTTCGAGGCACTGGTAGCATCTCCCAGGTTGGTGTAGCACTTAATGATATTTTGAAGAGCTCCTTTATTTTGGGAATCATTTTCTAATACTTTTTGGTAAAAAGAGATGGCCTGACCATAACTGCCTGAATTTTGATGAGCTGCTCCGGAGTTGAGCAATGCACTGGAATTGGCAGGATCAAATTCTAGTAGTTTTTTCCAATATGAAAGTGCCTGAGGATAATTTTTACGATTAAAATAAATCACACCCAGATTATTTAGGGCGTTCGTATAATTGGGTTCAATTTCCAAAACCCTTTGGTAAGCTTTTTCTGCTTCCGCCGGATTGCCAATGGAAAAAAGTGAAACGCCTTTATTGTATAATGCCTCCGTGTATTCGGAATGGATAACTAATGCCTTGTCGTAATATTTCACGGATTCTCTAAAAAGTTGATTGCGCTGGTTGGGGTCTTGGGTTTTTTCTGCCTCCATACGGAGATAGGAAGCATAATGATTTTGGGCACGGGCGCTGTTTGGAGCAGTAACCAAACCGGAAGCGAATAAGGTTTGGGCATTTTTCCAATCACTATTGCGGGTAATGGTTTTTATAGAATATAATATTAAAATAACTCCCAATAGTGCAAAATAGATGTTTTTATTTTTTATAATGCTATTTTTACTATAAAAATAATGATATAATAAATATCCAACGATAAGGCAAAAACCAAGGGAGGAACTATAAATAAATCGCTCTGCCATTGTAGCACCCACTTGTGTCAGTATATTGGAAACTAATACCAACATACAGAGAAAAATCAATACTCCAAAAGATAATATATGTTTTCTTATGAGTCCATAAACAAGAAATCCTGCCATAGCAAGGTAAGCAACAAGAGACAATAAGACTTTCCAGTTTCCAAAACCAACTCCGGGGATTTGATTAAAGGAATAATCAAAACTCAAGGGATGAGGAAAAATCAGAAGCCAAACATATTTGCCAAGAATGTATATTTGAGTTGCTAGTTTTTCCGTACCGGAAAGGCCCATTAGGGAATTATTAATTTTACCCATATCCTCAGCGAAGGTAATGCTGTCCATTACAGAAAATCGTATTATAAAATACAAAATAACAGCACCAAGAAATACTGCCGAAATCTTTAAAATATCGCCTAAATTTTTATTTGAAAAAAAATAAAGAGTAAAGGGAACTAATCCAAAAAATGCCAATCCTGTCTCCTTGGACAAAATACTTAAAAAATAGGTAGTTACTCCGGCAATCAGCCATTTTATATGATTAGAATCGCTATATTTTAACACACAATAAAGGCAGGAAATACCAAATAAAAAGGATAAAATTTCATCCCGGCTTTTGATATTCGCGACGACTTCTGTGTGTATAGGATGAGCAAGGAATAAGGCCGTAATACCCAGGGGCAACCAAATCGAATGCTCCCTGAAAACGCGCTTGAGAAAGGCCAGCAAAATGACCCCGCTTAAAGCATAAAAAAGGACATTAAAAAAGTGGTGAACGCCTGGGTTGGAACCAAATAAAGCCGTTTCGATAGCGAGATTGGCCAGGACTAATGGTCGGTAAGACTGGTCATTCATCCCATTGAAGCCGAACAAAAATCCATGTGAAAAAATATCTTTCAGTCCGGCAAATCCCTCCATGACAAACCGGTTGTTTTGGGTAACAATAAAATCATCTAAAACAAAATCATGCCCTAAAGTATTGGCATACAATAAAAAACCAAAAGCAAAAATCCCTGCATAATACAACCAGTTAGTATTTGATGGTGAGGAGATTTTTGGCTTTTTTGCCGGGTTCTTTTTGGGTTTGCGTTTCGCCATTTTTTTCTGCAATTTGTAGTACAAAGATAATTTTTAAACCGAAATCATGCACAAATTTTTATTGTTCCTAACCAGCCTTTTGTTATTCTCCTGTCAAAATTCTCCGGCACCCACTCCAAAAGAAAAAAATCCAATCGGAGATCCCTGGGAGGTAATGGTGGCTGAATTGAAATTGCAAGATAAGCCAGGATTAGAGGGAACGGAAATAGCCAGATTAAAAAAAGGAGAGACCGTATATTTTAAAGAAGTAAAAACCGATTTTAAAACCAAATTAAAATTAGAGGGAGATGAATATGAAGAATATTGGTATGAGGTGGAGTATGATGAGAAGAAAGGTTGGGTTTTTGGAGGAGGTGTGTTGAGCAAAAAAGACCTTGAAAATTACTCGGCTATCCAGGAGCGAAAAAGTTTAATAAAAATCTATGGAAGTGAAACAGCAAAAAATATTATATCTTTTAGAAATAATTATGAAAGAGCGTCTTCTGCTCTTGAATTGGGAGAAGCTTATTTGCAGGCAGTCATTTTCAGAGATTCTTTAGAATTTTATTCCAGGGAAACAGGCTCCGGCATTTTTGATGGGGAAAATGAATTGCCCGGATTTTTGAGGCAAAAATCAGAGACTGGTTATAGATATTTTTTTAATTATAAAAAATGGCATGCAAGAGCAGCAGAGACAAAGGGAGATGAAGATGATACATTTTTTGAATTATATTTAAAATTATATGATGTTGATAGTATTGAGTATGATTTTCCGGGTTGGTGGCTAGTGGAAGAAAACGGAAGAAAACACCATTTACTGGGAAGTGGGATGCACTTAGGGTTGTTAGAATCTATTGACAAGCAATGGGGAAAGAATGACTTATTTAAAAAAGAATTAAATGATTTAAAAGAATTTGTTTTGATAGATTTAATGACTAGTCATGAAACATATTGGGAAGACGGTCCAAAAATCATGGCGGAACTCCAGGCAATTGCTAGAGGAAAGTTTTCCTTTTTTTACCCGGAAGATTTAGTCGGGATTCAAACAAAAATGGCTCATTTTAAAAACTGGAAAAAGCAGGGACTCCGGATAAATTTGAGAAATGGAGAATAATTTTATACCCCACATGTACATGGAAAATAATATAAAAAATTAAACTGACGTAGGTTTCATCCCGATGAGTTTATTGGGATTTGCAACCAACGACGAAAGGCTTGTAGCGGGTTCGTCCCGATAGAATCATCGGGGTTTCAACTGCTTTAACACAGGTTAAAAACCTGTTGACTCATTTTGGATTAGGCACAGCCTAATCCAGTCAGAATACATTTAGGTACAAAAAGTGGTTCATTTGCAGTAGTGTGATTTCACACAATCAAAAAACCTCTACAGTCTTTAAAACCAATCGTTTACACACTTTACCTTTTCTTGTGTGTTTATAGCCGGTATTTTTGAAGTATTCCAAAATTCAAAATAAATACCTGCGATGAAACGAAAATTAATCCTGGCCTTTTGGGTCTTTTTGTTGATTTCCCCACCTGTTTTTTATGCCCAATGTGAAATGTTTTCCGAGGTCCCAAATGGCGATGAGGGAAAGAAAAATCACGTTATTTACAGAGACTTTTTGAAAGCAGAAAAGTTTGAAAAAGCTTTTCCGTTTTGGCAAAAAGCCTATACCATTGCGCCCAGAGCCGATGGAAAGCGACATTATCATTTTTCAGATGGAATTGAAATATATAAAAATTTTTATGAAGAAGAAAAGTCAGGCACACAGAAAAAAGAATACGAAGAAAAAATATTAAACCTATATAAACATTGGATAGAGTGCCTTGGGAAAGAAGGAAAAGTAGAAGGTCTGAAGGGGCTGGATATGTATTGGTTGTTTGAATCTGATCAGGAAACTACTTTTAAAATCCTTAAAAAATCTTTTGACCTTCAGAAGGGAAAAGTAGATAGTGATTACCTTTATCCTCTAATTGATTTGGGATTTAAATTATATGAAGAAGAAAAATTTAAAAAACCTGAATTGCTTGAATTAATTCTTCTCCTAAGAGAACGAATTACCTTTTTTAAGGGAAAGGAAGATAATTACGACAAGGAAAATGCGGTTGAGGCAGAACAACTATTGGAAGAATACGTGGATTATTTTGAGCCTTTATATGATTGCCCATTTTATATGAAAGAAAAAGATTTTGAGCAAATGGCCAGTGATTACTGGGAACATGCAGAGGATTTGAAAATTCTCCGGGAAGAAATGGAGAAGTTTAAATGTATGGAACATCCACTTTATCAGAAGGTGAGGGCAAGGTATAAAAAACTGACAACAAAACCTGTTCGGGTATTAACTTCCCTGGAAAAGGCACGTCAGGCAGATAATGCCAAGCAGTATAAAAAAGCAATTAAGTTATATGAAAAATCTATAAACGAACAAAAGGATAAGAGCAAAAAAGTAAATGCTCTCCTGAGAATGGCCTTGCTGGAGTACGGTAAACTAAGAAATTTTAGTCAGGCCAAAAAGTATTTAATGGAAGTTCAGGAGCTAAATCCTGGTGAAGGGAAAACTTATATGATGCTGGCAGAAATGTATCTGATGAGTGTAAAGGAATGTGCAAATAATAAAATGGATGAAAGTGTTATATATTTATTAGCCATAAATAAATGGAAAAAGGCAAAAGAACTCGATAGTTCTTTAGAAAAAGAAGCCAATGAAAAAATTCAAAAATACCTGCCCTTTACACCACAAAAAGAAGAAATTTTTATGAGGAGCCTTAAAGGGAAAAAATATAAAATTGGATGTTGGATACAAGAATCAGTTATATTGTAATGTTTTTCATAGGTTAAATAGACGTTATTGCGAAAAGTTTTTTATGGAGGGTAAATTGTAGTTTTGAAAATAGACAAGGCATTTCTCGAAAAGCATAGCCCTGGCTACGGTTGAGAGAAATAACGCAGGATATTTTTAAAACTGCGGTTTGCCTATAATCAATTTTTTGCAATAACGTCTAATGAGCCGGGAAATTTTCCCGGCTTTTT
>JAHDCK010000250.1 GCA_020629915.1 Saprospiraceae bacterium | reverse complement strand
CGTAAGGGCCGTAAGAACAGCGACAAAGCGGAACCTGATTCATGATAGCCGCACCGTCCACGAGCCAGCCGATGGCTCCGATGTCTGCCCAGGTTACGGTCGGATAATTAAAAATACTGGAATATTTGGCTTTGCCGGAATGTAATTCTTCGACCAAATCTGATCTTTCAACGCCCAGTGTTTCGGCGGCGGCGTAGAGGTAGAGGCCGTGTCCGGCTTCGTCCTGGACTTTGGCCAGGAGACCAAGTTTGCGGCGAAGAGATGGCGCACGGGTGATCCAATTCCCTTCCGGCAGCATTCCGACGATTTCGGAGTGGGCGTGTTGAGAGATTTGACGGATGAGGGTTTTGCGGTAGGCATCCGGCATCCAGTCCTTGGGTTCAATTTTTATTTCGGCATCTATTTTTGCCTGAAAGCGATCTTCTAAATTTTTAATTTCCGACATAATCATTCTTGTTTTATAACAATACAAAAATAACAAAAATTATGCGGGTTTGTTGCCGGAAATAAAAAAGGAGTGTTCAAAAATGAACACTCCTTTTTATATTACAGTTTTTACTAATTTAAAAATTAGCGTTGCTCAAAAGTATGAACATTAATATCTCCAAGGTTTGTACCAGAGAACAAAGTACTACCAAATCCTTCAGTAGCTGTTGGAGGTGTTTCACCTACATTTGGATCTGTTTGAGCGATTTCAAACATCATAGTACCAGTAGTGATTTCATAAATACCCACTAAAGTAGCTGAACCAGGAGCGGTTACCTCCATAGTGATGTTCCAAATACCATCAACTTCAGATGCTTCCTGAACATAGTTTCCGGTCAATGTAGAATTGTTAGCGCCTGGATCGTGTTGAGTCCATGCGAATGTTCCATCCATATTGAAGTTAGCAGAGATAGAATCCGTCATGAAAGCATCGCGTAAACGCTGAGCAACACCGGTTCCAACAGCTGCCCAGGAAGTATTTTCCAATCCAACAGGACAAACATCACAAAGTAAACCACCACAGTCAACACCTTCTTCGTCACCGTTTTGGATACCGTCATCACAAGTAGGACATGGATCACAATCTCCACCACAGTCTACTTCTGTTTCTGTACCGTTTAAAAGTCCGTCAGTACAAGTTGGATCATCTGTACAGGAAGTCATGAATAATGTTCCGATAATAGCAAAACTAAAAAACAACAGTTTTAAATTTTTCATACGTTTGAATTTGATTAAAATTTTAAAATAGAATTAGAATTTGTTTTTCAGGAATTTTGGAAGTCTTTCTTATAGACAGGCAAATTTCGCAAAAGGGTTTGTTTGAAAGTCTTTTTTTTTGTAAAATTTTTTGAACGAACAGGCTGATTTTCAGGAGGGTATCCAAATTTTAGAAAGGTGAAATGAGGTTTTTTGTAATAAAAATTTTAAGAATTCAATTATTGAGAAGATAATAAGTTTTAAAATTTATAAAAAAGGAAATAAAAAGAAAATTGATTTTTTTTAAAAAACTAATACCACTTTCGGGATATTTTCTCAGAATAGATGCGGTGGCCATTTTGGTGGATTCTCAAAAAGTAAAGGCCGGGATTTAAATTTTCAGGAACCTGCAATGGAAATTCCTGAAGTCCGTAGTTGAAATTTTTTAGAGTTTGGCTGAAAACGGGTCGCCCGAAAATATCCAAAATCTGCACTTCAAAAACATCAATCGGTTTGGTTTGAATTTTCAGGTTAAGATTTTCGGTAAATGGATTGGGATACACCTGAGCCAAAAAAGGAGTTGGAGCCTGGAATTCCATTTTTTCCATCATTTTATCTAACCAAATCACTCGTTTTTGTAAAAATGATTTCAAATATTGAATTTCTTCTCTCCATGTCTGTCCCACAAAGGCATTCGGGTCAATGTAGGTTCCCAATACAGTCCATCTTTTAAAATTGCGTTCTGCGGCAATGCCAATTTCCTCCTCCATTTGATCAATATAATAATTTAGATTGTCATCGCTCCACGGACCGTTTCTAAGTTCGAGCCATTGTTCCCGGATTTCTTCTGTAAATTCCGGGTGAGACCAGAGGTGATCCCACCATTCGGGAATGGAAGGATTTTGGTTGGGGCAAATGTAATTATTGCTCATGGCCCAGCCGGAAGGTTGCGGAGCTTCGCAATACCAGGCATTTCCAAAGGCGAGATTGAAATCCCAAAAGGGACCGGCGAATATTTTTCCACCTCGCTCCTCTTTTTGTTTATAAAGGTATGTACTAAGGCGGTAGGCATCTACATTTTTTGTCAACTCATTCACCAGAAAAAAACTGGCAAAAGAAGTCATATCTAAGTGATTCGGGAGCCACTGTTGGGTCAGGTCGTATTCAAAATTTGATATATAGTTTTTGATATATAGCTTTTGACCGATATTAGGTTCTTTTGGTGATACGATCTCGTAATAGGTTTGTTTATTTTGATTTAAAGGCGAGGTCCAACCTGTTCCACTATTCTTTTTTCGGGTAATCTGAAGCAGAAAACCACCATCTTCAGGTGCTTCATTTTTTGAAAGTTTTTCGATGGGAACCCGATTTTTATCCGGCTTTATTTTTTCAGTTAAAACGTAAAGACCCTGATAATTTCCATTTAAAAATAACTCGCAAAATCGGGTGCGCGGAGCGTACTGACCGGTGAGGCTGGCGAGATGATAAGTTAGAGAATTTCGTATAAGAGATTTATCTACATAAGGGGCGTTTAATATCCAGTCGTTTTCTTCCGGCAAATCCAATAGAGCCACATTTTTGGCTTCCCCGTTTTCCTTTTGGGTTTCGATATTGTATTGTTTTTTAGGGTATTGCTGAGAAGAGGTGCCACGGGTTTCTATTGAAATTTTACCATTGTAATGATTGGGGGTATCTGAAAGGAAGTTAATTTTATTTTTTCCCTTATAAATAATTTTCATTTGTACGGTTATTCTGGGATCATCAGGGATAGTTTGGCCATCAGTTTCGATAAGGACAATAGGAAGGTGACTGCTAAACTGAGCGTTTAGTGATGTTGCTATTGAAAATATAATTATAAAAAAAATATTCTTCATTTATGGTGAACTTCCTTTTACTAATTAGACACAATAAACCGAAATAAGTTTAACGAAGTTTACGCTTCCAATATTTCCAGTCCTTGTTTTAAATCGTCTATTAAATAATCCGCCTCTTCCAATCCAATATAAAAACGGACTATAGGTAAGGTTTTACCATGGTAGGGAACTTCCAGCGCAAGTGCCAGGGATTCATGACCGCCCCAGGAAACGGCAATGAGAAAATGTTCTAATTTATCTACCAGTGCTTCCAGTTTTTTTATATTAGAATTTTTAAATTTTATTGAGAATAATTGCCCCTTAAAGCGCATTTGTTTTTTTGCAAGATCATATTGTGGATGGGAAGGATGAGTAGGGTAAAATATCTGTTCTGTCGCAGGATGATTTTCAAGGAAACTAATCACTTGCTGAGTAGTTGAAGAAGAGCGATGCAGTCGCAGTGGCATTGTGCGCAATCCCCGGAGTAATAACCAGGCATCATTTGGAGAAAGCACATTGCCAAATGTCATATACGTTTGGTTGAATATGTGATTCAAGTGTTCTTTTTTTCCACAAATGAACCCACCTAACGTATCGCTATGACCACCTATATGTTTTGTTGCTGTATGAATAATGAGATCAATCCCATATTTAGCCGGAGTTTGATCCATTGGAGAGGCATAGGTATGATCCAAAACAGTTATGAGATTATTTTCCTTTGCAAATTGTGTTACCGCTTCCAGGTCCTGCAAATCAAACATCAGGGAGGTGGGGCTTTCTACAAAAATTAAAGTCGTATTGGGTTGAAGTGCCTTTTTAAAATTTTCAATATCCCGGCCATCAACCATGGTAACAGTGACGCCAAATTTTTTTAAAAAATTATACAATACTTCTTCTGCCCAGTGATAACAATTGTCCACACAGATAACATGATCACCTGATTTTACAAAGGAAGCAATGGCATTGCTGATAGCCGCGGCTCCACAACTTACCGCAAGCGCATCTTCTGTTCCCTGTAAAGCTGCAATTTTTTTACATAAGATATTTACGGTTGGGTTATTGCCCCGGGTATAAATATGATGTGCCCGTTCATCCTCCACAGACTTTCTAAAATCTGCCATGGAGGCAAAAGTGAAATTACTGGTTTGGATGATAGGAGGGGAAACGGCATTAAAATATTTCTCCCGATCTTCTGCCAGGTGGGTGAGGATATAAGAGGTTTTCATTTTATAATTATATTATAATTATTATTTTAACTATCGCTTACTACCGCTTCAAAAAGACATCACCATACGTCCAGTCTGTAACCCCATCTACAAATTGAACTTGACACATATATAAGTAAATACCGCTTGTCATTTCCCGTCCTCTAAACTTTCCGTTCCATCCTTGTGATAAATCATTGGGGTAAAAATTATTTAGGGCATAAATCTGTTCTCCCCAGCGAGTAAATATTTTAAATTGTAATATTTTATCAATTTCTTTCCCCCCAAAAACACCCAATAGATCATTTTGGCCATCTCCATCAGGAGTAAATACATTTGGAATATAAATATCTCTTTTTTTGTTGACATGAAAATAAACGGAGTCCTGTGTACTGCACCCCGTTTCATCCCAAATAGTAAGGAAAAACATCTGGGAATCCGTGGCCTTCCAGGAGGGGTTTGGGCAGTCCGAACAGGAAAGGATTTCGGAGGGCAGCCATTCGTATTGGGCTACTGGTTGGTTTGAGAAGGCTTGTAGCATTACCTCACAACCCAGATTTGTCGTTTGGTCTTCCCCAAGGCTGAGGAATAGCGGAGAAGAACCTTGCAGGGTAATCGATTCGATAGTTTGGCAAAGGTAACTGTCACGAATAGTTATTTCATATATGCCATTTGTTAAATTATTAAATAAAGGATCACTTTGAAAATCTGTTCCATTGATGGAATAACTCAGATTCCCTCTGCCATTAAAAACGGTATCCACTAAAATGGAACCATCGGGAACACCCGGACAGGAAGGGGGAACTGATTCTAATTCAGCTGAAAGACCATAACTTGGGATCGTCGCAAGATTTACAGAAATTATGCTATCGCATAAATGAGTACCGGTTAAGGTGTCCTGATAAACTCCGGGTTGACTGTAAACAAAATCACCAATCATAATTTCCGCCCCTTCACAAATGGTATCGAAGTGAATGACTTCGCCGGGTTCTATTTCAATAGTATGTATATTAGAAATTACCCTGCATTTGAAGTTGCCCAAATTACTTTGAGAGCTGGCTACAGTCATTCGGTATTGATATCCATTGAACGGGAATCCCAAATCGAGGATGGGACTATTGGCTCCGGGAATGTCTGTCCAGGTTATTCCGTTTGTGGAAACCTGCCACTGGAAAAAAGGTGTAGGGAATTGATTGCCAATAATCTCCGCAGTTAATGTCTGTTCACTACCGTCACAAAAAAGCTGAGCCACTTCCGGCGAAATGTTTACTTGTGGACCACAAGCCTGGAAGGAAATATTGTCAAGAGCTAGGTCATTGCCCTGACCTCCGGGAGCATTATTTCGGAGACTGAGGACGAGGCTGGTTTCGCCGGGTTGGGTAGAAAAGGTAAATCCAAAGGTATGCCATTCCTGATCCGCAAAAATATTCCCGGTGTTATATAAAACCTGATTATTGATTAGAAAATCCACATTTGGTTGGATATCAGTAGTTGAAAAGAGCAAGTTAATGACATCTGCAGAAAATTGATAGGTGGAATTTTCACATAAGTCATTTATTGTTTTTTGGTAAAATATACCCGGATCAAAACTGGCATTGACAACCATCATATAGCCATTGGGATCATTACTATTATCCCCAATATCAATCCACCCGGTTTGCGCAAACCAACCCCAGTCGGTTGTATTATTTGTAATGGTATAAAATCCGTCATTGGGTGGTGGAGCTGGCTGATAAGTATAACCCGGAGCATAATTATTCGGATCATTTACTAAGTTGGTGGTATTGCCCGAACCAAAATCTCCATCCTCAAACATATTTTCCCCAACAGAACCATCACAAAGATTGGCTATATTTTTTATATGAATATTTGGATTTTGTTTATAATTTAAGTCAGAAGAGTAATTGTTTTTATTTATATAAAATAAAAAAAGTAAGGGAAAAGAAACAATTATCCTCCAATTCATAAACTATTTTTTTTTAGAGTGAAGAGTGAAGAGTGAAGAGTGAAAAGTGAAGAGTGAAAAGTGAAGAGTGAAAAGTGAATAATGAAATTTCCTAACTGAACACTCTACACTCTACATTCTACACTATTCATTTTTCAATATGCGCCCGAATATTCCAATTGATATTGACGCTGGAACGGTTACTTAAAGGTAGCCAGGAATTATCTGTACTATCATAAGTCCATTCCCCGTTTAGGGCAGCAGGGCCGGCATCACAGCCAATAGTGCGCTGAAGATCATTATGGCTAAACTCAATGCTAACCCAGTAATCGCTGCTTTCCATAATAATGTCATTGGTCAATGCATGAGTATTCCAGGAATCCGAATTGGTAGCAGAGAGAACATCGGCTTCATAAATAAGGCTTCCGGGATTATCATTTAAAGAACCTTTATATATTTTTAATCTGCAGGTATTTGGTCGGGTTTTTACATAATACGTAATTTCCTCCAGTTTTTTCCCCACATGCTCATTGGTGAGATTGGTAGTGAATCGGGCAGCGGCTTCATAAGTGCGGCCTCCGGGCAATTCGGGAGCATCAATATTAACCCCGTCATAATTCAAAACATTAAACTCATCTGTTGTGGGATCTTCGTCGTCATCTTTCCCACAGGAATTTAGGAAAACAGCACTGGTCAGCAAGACGAATGCCATTAGAGCAAAAAATCGAAATGAAAAATTTTTGTGTAGCATAATTTTAGATTTTAAAAATTTGAATCATAAATGCGACAAACAAATCTCAAAAAGAGGAAATGTACCGCAAAAATCACAATATTTTACAGAAAGTTATAAAATTCAAATTAAGATTTTGGTTTAACGATAGTTTAACAGAAAAAAGGAATCTACTGACACAGATCCTTAATTTTCAAAATATTGAGAAAAAACCAAATAAGAAACAGCAAAAAAATGACACCTGAAAATTAACCTTTAAAATGCTTTTTTGACATAAAGTTCTTTTCATCCGGCATTTAGTTTGTATTTTTGTATTGACGCAACGAATTAATTAAAACCTAGTGAAAATGAGGTGAAGGATTTGAGAGCATGTTTAAAATTCCATTAATCGGCTACAAGCC
>JAHDCK010000249.1 GCA_020629915.1 Saprospiraceae bacterium | reverse complement strand
ACCATTGCACCATTGCACCATTGAAAATCACTTCCCTCCTCCGAAGATGAAGCGTTTGACTTCGGCGGCACTGATTTCGGGAATTTCTTCCATAGGGATATGGCCGGTGTGTTCGTAGATGACCAGGCGTGCCTTTGGGATTTTTTCTAAAAAGCGGTGGGCATAATCAATTGGAATCCATTGATCTTCTTCTCCCCACATAATGAGGGTAGGGCATTTTATATTTTTAAGTTGAGCGGTGTGATCGATAAATTCTGTTTTGTTGACGAATTCCAGGAAGGCTTTGGGATTGTTATCGTGATTGAAGAGATCGTAGTATCGGTCGATGAGTTCGGTAGTGATTTTTTCCGGTTCTCCGTAGACCTGATAGACAAATTGTTCTAGTATATTTCTTTTTATAACATACTTTATAACTTTATTTAAAAAAGGCGTACGCGCCATTTTAAAGGGGAGAGGGATACTTTCCATCTCAAGGAAACCTGCTGAATCTACCAGGATGAGCTTGCGAACCATCTTGGGATATTTCAGGCAAAACTCCCAGGAGACCCATCCACCCAGAGAATTGCCGGCGATGACGCATTTTTTTACTTTTAATATACTTAGAACTTTATAAACTAGTTCGACTTGCTTCTCAATGGTATAGGTTCCATCCTGAGGCGCACCGGTCAATCCAAAACCATACATATCCAAACGAATAATGCGAAAGTCGTCCTTCAGGGCTTCTGCCCAGCCATCGAAGGTATGAAGAGAAGCAAAGGCTCCATGCAGGCATACGAGCGGGTAGCCCTTGCCTTCATCCCGGTAATGCACCAGATTCCCATCCACAACCACAAATCGGGATTGTTCATTAGTATATTTGCTAAGTGTAGAAGCCATTAAGGTTGTCATCAGAGGCACAAATTAATATAAAATTGAGGATTGAAAAAGGGAAAAGCCCGGTGATTTTAATAAAGTATCGCTTTGAAACCCATTCTTCTGGTCTTTATCAAACTCCTTGTAAGAAGGATCAACAAATTACTCATTTTTAAGCAAAATGTTCTTTTTTTGGTGAAAGAATGATTAACTTTGTAAAGCCTATCTATAAATACATAATCCCTTTATTTTGTTTAGTTTATTAAAATGAAATACCATTTTTATTATTTGGTATTCACTTTTTTTTTAATACTTTTATTAGTGATTATCAGAGTTTAGACTTCGATAATCTATTTTGAACCTTAAATCTATTTTTTAACCCTTAAAATTTTATTGAAATGGAAGAAGGAATGGGAATTGGCATTTTGCTCGTTTATTTAGCACTAATCGTTGTGGTTATTGCCGGGATGTGGAAAACCTTTGAAAAGGCAGGGCATCCTGGTTGGGCAGCAATTGTTCCAATTTACAACATTTACATTTTAACTCAAATTGCAGGAAAACCTGCTTGGTGGATTATTCTCTTTTTTATTCCAATCGTTAGTCTCATTGCCGTGATTCTAATTGGAATTGCCGTTGCTCAAAACTTTGGCAAAGGAGCTGGTTTTGGTATAGGATTGGGCTTATTGCCTTTTATCTTTTATCCGCTCCTTGGATTTGGAGATGCGGAATATCAGGGACCACCTGCGGCTTAATTTTAAAAAAAACACAAACCCTTCTCCGAAAAGAGAGGGGTTTTTTATTTGACAACCTTCCCCGGAAACACCTTAATATCAGATCCCTCCGCCACGGTTACATTAAATGGAATTTGAGTATTCAAGAACGACCATTGCTCACCATAAACATGCCCAAAATCAATGTTTAATTTAAATCTTTTCTTGAGCGGATACACCGACCACTCCGGATGCTCTACCTTGTACTCCGTGAGTTGTCCGTTACGGTTAAGGCCAAAACCCCATTCGTGTTCTTTGAAAAAATGGGCCGTAGAATCCGGCGGGGGCATTTGCGGTTGATTCTCCACTGTAAATTCAAAGTCGTATTCCGTTTCCTCGTATTTTATATGATGAGATATTAAAATTTCACTCTCCTTATTATTTAAAAGCGTAGTAGAGCGCATGGGGATGCATTGGTAAGGTTCGTTATACACCTTACGGGCAATGAGTGCCACCCAGTACCTTGGCACCAGTTCCTTGATAAAAACCACGCCCCGCCTGACCGTTCCATCCGCATCCTTCCTCCGCACGTAAAACCGCAAATTGATTTCCGGGAAGTTGATGTGAAATGGAATGGGGATGCCTTTGACTTTTGTATTTAAAAAATCAAAAGCCACGAAACTCACAAACGTTCTACCTTTATAAGTGTCCAGTTCCAGCCCTTCGGGAAGATGTGCTTCCAGAAGGGCGGGTTCTACGGAATAAGTAAGGAGAATGAGCTTGCGCCATTCGGCCGTGAGAAACGGCTTCATAAAATTCGGGGATTAGTGGTCGGCGCGAATCTTGTCTTTGATAGAAGAAATTAAGGTGGGAGATACTTTTCGTCGGTTAACTTTATTGCGGATGAATTCGCGGAAGGATTTTTCCTGGGAGAGCAGTGCTTTACATTCCGGGTTTTGGCGCATTTCCATTAATAATTCTCTTTCTTCCTGCTTGCTAAGTTCATTGTCTAAGTAAAGCATTATCCGTGATCTAAAATCATTACTCAAGTTACCCATGATTAAAAGTCGTTTGTGCAATTACCAGCCGAATCTAAACGCATGAGACAGGAGCCGCCGACCACGGATGAGACCGGGGAAGGGATGACGGGAACTGTTGGCGATATAATTCTACTTCGAAGCATTAGGCAATTGCTGTTAATAAAATATTTTAAATTAATTAATGTTTGTCATTTTTTAGCATACTGAAATCTATACAATATAACATTTTGTCATCTCGAACGAAGTGAGAGATCTCGTCTGAAAGCAAGGATCAATGCCTTGCCATTAACTCCAAGGGTTACTTAGGAATCTGATTTTCATTTCCAGACGAGATTTCTCCTATCGTCGAAATGACAAATATGTTTTTTTACTTTCAGTCAATAAACTTTTTACAAAAGTTATAAAATGACAAAGTTTTTATTTTTTATAAAAAAATTAGCCTGTAACATTGGTGATGACACACGCTGTTACAGGCTAAAAGTTATTTCGTTCTTTTGTCCTTGTATCCCATTGATTCGGCGTACTGCTGCAATACATTTTTGAGCATATTTCTCGCACGGTGCAATCGGGAGCGGACGGTTCCGATGGGTATATCCGTGATTTTTGAAATTTCCTCGTAGGTAAATCCCTCGACATCACACAGTAATATAACCGTTCGGAAATCTGCGGGCAGGGTATTGATGGCTTTGGTGACTTCGTCGCCCATGAGTCCATCAAACAATTCCTCGCGCATATCCACGTAGCCCGCCAGTTGGGTATCTTCGCCATCCTGATAAGTCGTAAATTCTTCCAGATCGACCTGGTGGGGTCGCTTGGCTTTTTTACGATACTCATTGATGAAAGCATTTTTCAGGATGGTGAACAACCAGGCTTTGGCGTTCGTGCCTACCATATATTTGTCGATAAAACGGTAGGCTTTCATATAGGTTTCCTGTACCAGGTCATTGGCATCCGCTTCGTTTAACGTATGGTGATAGGCGAAGTTGTACAGCGCATCGATGTGCGGCATCAGCTCTTCGTCGAAGATGCGGTCGCGCTCTTCTTTTGTCAACATAATATTTCTATCTCTGATTAAAGTCATAAAGATAATTAAACGATTGAGATTAGGAATGTTTGATTAGTAAACTGTTTTATATAAAACATAGTTCCAAAAGGTGATTTTTTTATTTATTTTTATAAAATTCAAAAGAAAAAGCAGTAAAAAGATGGTTTTATTATAGAATTAATAAAATTTCGTCCCCTTTTTTACAAATACTTTATTTATTGTTAGTTTTATTGTTGTATAAAAACTTTGAATGAAGGAATAATTGGTTCAAGATGATTTCATTTGGTGATTTATGAGATATGCCATATTTTGAAAATATGGCATATCTGCGCCAGAACCATAAAATATAATGAACAAATGAAATCACTTTGAACCGAATAATTGAAAGTCATGGATTTGAAAATATTGTTTTCCGGTTTGTTTTTGTGCGGTTGGGTGGCTTGTATAGGACAAACGGATTTAAGTTTGGTAGTGACAGATTTTTCAGAACGAGTAATAGTGGTTTTTGAAGAAAAGGAAAATGATGTTTTTCAAGAGATGTTTTTCAAATATGAAATTAGAAATTTAAAATACGATCATTTTAGTCATATTGGAGCGTTTTGCAAATGGGAAATCCAGCTCGAAAAGAGTAATTCCTTTCCTGTAAAATTTCGATTGGGGAGTCAGGAGTATGTGGATGAACTGGAAATGAAAAAATGGACTCAAATACCTGCCCAAAAATAATTTTCCATACCTTTGCATCAATTACCTATTGGGGTGCCTAAAAACGTCGGGCTGAGATCATACCCATAGAACCTGGCCGGGTAATTCCGGGAAGGGAGTAATTTTTTATTTTATAATATAATTTTTAATTCTGTTCTGATTATTGAACTTAAATAAATAACAGCCGAGCTTTTATCTAAGCATCGTGCCCTGTAACCGTCAGGTGGGACACCTGACGGGAAAAACGTTTTCGTGTCAGGCAAAGCCTTTGACATTCATCGTAAGGTGTCCCACCTGACACTAGCAATGCGCACGATTTGTTTCGTTGGTTATTTTTTTAAAACCATTCATTAGAACCTATCTTTTTTATTATGAAAAAAATAATATCCGTTATTATTTGTTGTGTATTCGTTGTGTCACTACAAGCACAATACACCCTCACCGGAACGATCGAAGATGCCAAAACGGGTGTGCCAATCATTGGAGCCAGTGTGATTTTACTACCGAATAAAGTTGGAGGAACGACAGACCTGGATGGAAAGTTTGCTATCTATGAAGTCGATAAAGGGAAATACACTCTACAGGTTAGTTATGTGGGTTATAAAACAATAAAAGAAAAAATATATGTAGAAAAAGATATGGATTTTTCTTTTAAAATAGAAACGTTTCCAAAATCTGAACTGGATTGGTCGATTGATTTACCCAAGATTGATGTACGGGCAACTCAGGCTCAGAAATATACCCCAATGACTTATACAAACCTGAGAAAAAAAGATATTGAAAAAAACAATCTGGGACAAGACGTTCCTTACTTGCTTAAAAACACACCCTCGGTTGTCGTAACTTCTGATGCCGGAACAGGGATTGGGTACACGGGCATTCGGGTGCGGGGGAGTGACCCGACGAGGACGAATGTCACCATCAACGGCATTCCTTACAACGATGCGGAATCCCAGGGAACCTTCTGGGTGGACTTGCCGGACTTCGCTTCTTCAGTGGATGAAATTCAAATCCAGCGAGGCGTGGGAACTTCCACAAACGGAGCCGGAGCTTTTGGGGCGTCCGTAAATTTAAATACGACTGTTTTAAATACGAAGCCTTACGCCACACTTGCAGGAAGTCTGGGTTCCTTTAATACCCGCAAGGCAAACGCACAATTTGGAACGGGTTTGATAAAGGATAAATTTGCCTTTGACGGGCGTATCTCTAAAATTACTTCGGATGGATTTATCCAGCGGGCCAGTGCCAATTTGGAATCTGCTTTTCTGTCCGGGACTTATGTTGGGGATAAAACTTCCCTTGTTTTTAATTTTATAAACGGGCATGAAATAACCTATCAAGCCTGGAACGGCGTTCCTCAAACTTATGTAAATTTAGATAGTTTATATGGGATTGATAGTAATACATTGGCTCAGGGAACCAAAGATTCCCTTCGTACTTTCAATACAGCCGGAACGGAAAGAGCCGATCAGCCACACCCGGATGAAGTAGATAATTATCGCCAAACACATTATCAGTTATTACTGACACAAAATTTTAATTCAAATATATTATTAACTGCCGCAGCGCATTACACAAAAGGAAAAGGATATTTTGAACAGTATAAAGCAGGAGAGGATTTAGAAGATTATAATTTAGAAAATTTTAGTATAGGAGATTCTACGATAACATCCACAGGCTTAATCCGTCGCCGTTGGTTGGATAATGACTTTTATGGTGGGTTGTTTTCCCTGACTTATCAGGATGGAAATAATGACTACATCCTGGGAGGAGGAGCCAATCAATATCTCGGCGGTCACTTCGGAGAGATCGTTTGGTCGGAGTACTCAGCAGGTTCGGAGTTGGGGCATCGCTACTACGACAATGATGCTGTAAAGAATGATTTTAATATATTTTTAAGAAGTAATTTAAAATTCAATAATAAATTTTACGGATATGTTGATTTGCAATATAGAGGCGTTCAGTATACCTTCTTAGGATTAGATGCCGATGGTTCTCCCCTGGAGCAAACAGATAATCTCAACTTCTTTAATCCCAAAGCAGGATTGACTTATGTTCCTTCTTTTGATAAAAAATTATATTTGTCTTTTGCTGTTGGAAATAAAGAACCCAACCGAAATGACTACACGGAATCCTCTACAAACAGCCGACCAAAACACGAAACACTTTATAATGTCGAAGCGGGGTGGGATCATGTGTTGGGGGTGTTTTCTTATGATGCTAATTTTTATTATATGTACTATAATAATCAACTGGCATTGAACGGAGCGATCAATGATGTGGGAGAATACACGCGAGTGAATATAGATGAAAGCTATCGTGCTGGTTTGGAATTGTCAGCTGGGTGGAAGCCTTCTGCCCGGTTTCACCTGCACGGAAACGCCACATTCAGCCAAAATAAAATAATTGCCTTCACGGAGTTTGTCGATAACTGGGACACCTGGGGACAGGAAGAAGTAAACCACGAAAATACGGATTTGTCTTTTTCTCCAAATGTTATAGGAAATTTAAGTATAAATTATAATCCATTTACTGGAACATCTCGCGGCGTAAATAATGATTTTTCTATATCTTTAGTTAATAAATACGTAGGAAAGCAGTATATTGATAATACGTCAAGTGAGGAGCGCTCGCTTCCGGGATATTTTGTGTCAGATTTGAGATTAGAATATATTTTTAATCCAAAAATATTTAAATCTGTCGGGGTGAAATTGCTGGTTAGAAATTTATTAAATCAGCAATATTCTGCTAACGCCTGGGTCTATCGTTTCCGCTCTGAAGGTTATGACCCAAGGCCGGATGATCCACACGTTACGGCTGATACAAATGCCGGGAATTATAATATGATTGGTTTGTATCCACAGGCGGGGATTAACTTTTTATCTGGATTAACCTTTAAATTTTAGCAAGCGTTACAAATAGCCACTGCTTTGTTAGTCAGGTTGTGACTCCAAATCACAACCTGACTATAT
>JAHDCK010000248.1 GCA_020629915.1 Saprospiraceae bacterium | reverse complement strand
GTTTTGATGAACCTGTCCTTTTATTTAAAATACTTAATATATTAAAAATGTATTATTAGTTGACAAAATCCGTAAAAACGAAAGGCGAAGTAAGAAGAAGCGCCAGCTATGAAAATAGCACAGACATTTATCATCTGGACGACCATCTTTTTCAAGACTTGCAGTTTCCATTACCACGGGATTTATCAAAGAACCTAAAAATGAAATCGAGCCTTACTGCCTTTTATTTACCTTTTGAACTCCGGTCTGAGTGCCAAATTGATCTTCCATGATCATAGGCATGTCTCCATCCGTAATAATAACTTTGGCATTGGGCGACTTCGATAATTCTTTGAAAGCTTCGATTGATTTGAATTGGAGAATTTTTGCATCTAGTCCTTCAGCAATGATGAGTTGAGCATCCCTTACACCAGCTGCTTCAATTCTCTTTTGTTCAGCTTCGCGCTTTGCTTGCTCCAGAACAAATTCCATGCGTTGAGCTTGCTGTTCGGCTTCCAGTTTTTCTTCTATAGCTCTGGCAAGGCTACGGGGCAATTGTATACTTTTTAGTAAAACGGCTTCTACTTCAATTCCTTTTCCATCCATCAGAGACATCATTTGATCCCGAATGGCTCGTTCGATAGTAGCGCGTTCACCAGTGTGCATATCCTTGGCATAAAATCGGGAAGTGACATCTGCAACTGCAGATCGGAAAACCGGGAGTATGACATTTCTTTCATATTCTGTCCCGATATTGCGTAAGATGTCCGGAGCTTTTTTCCCATCAATATTATAAAGAATGGAGACCTCGCTACCAATACTCAAGCCTTCCCTTGAAGGAATAGTTAAGCCGACTTCAAGGTTTTCCGTTTGGGTGGAAATGACAAGTATTCGAGAGGTCAGGGGATTGTAAACTTTCAGTCCTTTTGTAAAAGCCGTATTAGAATATTCTCCCAGAGTGCGTTTAACGCCTACTTCACCTTCGCGGATGGTGATACAACTGGTTAGACTGAAAATAACCAATAAAAATCCGATTGATTTCATTAAATTAGTTGATTTCATATTCTATAAATTTAAGTCGTTAAAAAATATTAAAATTTGTGATTTGTTTTGTTATTTATGTTGTAATAGTAATACTATTGTTTGTAATTGTATAACTATTTAATCTTGTAATTGTTCAATAATTTTTACTTTTTCTCCAGGATTAATTTTCCAGTAAATTTTTAGTAAAAAATTTTACCAACATGAAGAAAAAAACAAAAAATTAATCGGTGATTTAAAAAACAAGAAAGACTTTGTGCAGGTATGAAAACAGATACACAAGTAAGGAATAAATTCTTGTTGAAATCAGGGATGACGGCTCACTTGGGTCAGGAATGTGGAGGTTAATCAGAATTAGGGCAAGGTGAGAATGAGAATTTAGATATGCTTTTATTCCTGAATTAAAAATCTACGAATTTTCCCCCCTTTTACATCATTAACATCAAATTCAATGATGAATGCTTGTTGATCTATTTTATCAATCATTCGACTAATTCTTCTGGCATCTATTCGATTAACAACCAGATGAATGATTTCCTTTGTTTCATTAATGCCTGATTTGCCATAGCCTTTTATCCCTTGATAGATGGTTATTCCTTGCCCGATTTCCTGTAAAAATTCTTTTTGAATAGCATTGCTTTTTTGGGAAACGATCATCAAACCAACATAATTCTCAAACCCCTGAATAGTGAAATCTATAGCTTTGCTTGTAACCAGATAGGTGAGTATAGAATACATGGCTACTTCGGGGCTAAGAAATAAAGCAGTAATTCCAAATAGAAAAATATTAAATACAAGAATGACAGAACCAATTGAGACTCCAAGCTTGTCATTAATATATAATCCTAATAATTCAGAGCCATCCAGAACTGCACCATTTCTAATGGCCATCCCAATTCCACTCCCTAAGAAAATACCACCGAATGCTGCAATAATGAGCTTATCATCCGTTATGGCGTTGAAATTTTCAAAATGGATAATTAATGATAAGCATAGAATTGAAATAATTGACTTGACTAATATTCTTTTTGTGGTTGTAAAATATCCTAATAAAAAGAAAGGGATAGAAGCGATTGGTAGGATTATGGAAATATTTAAATCAAATAATTCACTAATCAGGATTGCAATTCCGGTAGCTCCTCCATCAAGAAATCCATTGGGTAATAAAAAGGCTTTTAAACCGATACTAGCAAGAAAAATGGCTAATCCAAGCTGAAAGAATTCTTTGATGGTATCTTTAGTTTTGCTCATCAGATATTATCCTGAATTTATTTTTCCTCAACCAGGAATTTGTACAGTTTTTTAGAGCAAGTTTCGTTTGTGCTACGGATATATCCTGTGATTCCATCAACACATTTTATCCAGAATATTTTAGTGGCATTTATGGAGTCTGACAATCTTTCATGAAGGATTACTTCACACTCTTTAGGGGTATATTTTTTTCCGGAATGTAAATTTACCAAACTATTATTTTCAAAGTACAATTCTTGGGTAAAGCCCGCTGCTTTGGCTCTGGCTGTATCCATTGGAGATTCAGCCTGACACTGGAGGGTCATTCTCATTCTCATGGGAGGTGATTTTTCTGTTTTTTTAATTGTTTTTGTCGGTGCTAGAACGAGGGGGAGTAGAAAATGTTCAATTGAAAATTGATATTAGTTATTTTTTTTAAAAAAATCGAAAAGCTGCCGAATTGGATTCCGACAGCTTTTCTGGAAGTTGTGCCAGGTGCTTATTCTTTAAATGGAAGAGCAGATTTATGTGCAACAATTTTAATTTTCCCCTGATTATCTTTTTTGTAACAAAAAGAGTATTCATATTTGACTTCTTCACCTGCCTCATTTTCAAAGTAATAATTACCCATAGCTACCGCAATATTACTGTCAGGACTATTTATGATACCTGCATTTTCCCACCTGACATTTTTCCAACGGGTAAGAGCAAACCCTTCATCCTTGGGGTAGGAGGGATTATCTCCTATATAATAAGAAAGAGCCCCTTCCATTGTCATTCTGAATGGTTTTTCGGATGCTAGTGTGGGTTTAAACAGGACTTTGCCCATATCGTATCCATAAAATTTTTCAATATGTTTTTTGGCCGTTTCTTTGTAGTCGCCCTTATTCTGGTAAGCGACTCCAATACCTATTAGTCCAATCGCCCAGGCTTTTTGTGCACCAATGATTTCACCCTCAGAAATGGTTTGTATTTCTTTTTCATTTGAGATTGAAGTAGTGCAGGACAGAAAAAATAAGGTAATAAATAAAAAAAATGATGTGTTTTTCATATACGTTATTATTTAGTTTTATTTTGTGTGTATTATTTTTTAAGTAACTGGACATAATAATGTTCAAAGTATTTTAAAGATTATTGTGGCCGGTTACTTAGCATAAAGAATCTGTAATAACTTGATGTTTGGGGAAGAACCAGTAAAAACTTTAATCTTGCGTTTTGCCTTTAAAAATTTCCCTTCCAAAGCTGATGTTCATTAGGAATAATGCCATGAGATCTATTTTTTATATTAAAATTAAATTTATTAAGAGGTGGAGTTTTTCCGGCCTTCTCTAAATTGTATCAAATTTCAAAAAGACCATATAAACAACAGAAATAATAACTGTCATTAATCCAATAGATGCCAGCCAGTTTACTTGGTTTGACGTGCTGAAATCAACACCACTAATATCAAAGTTGGATGGATAGTCATAGGCATCGAAGTACCCAAAACAGATTAAACTAACCCCCGTCAGTAACAGGGAAATTGAAAAGATCATTTGATAAGTTTTCATAGAATGTTATTTTATCCTATAAAGGTTTATCCTTCTATTTGTTCACTTAAGGGTCGCTTTTTTCTCCGCAGGGCAAAATAAAAACTCCGCCATTGTAGAACCAAGGCGGAGTGAGTAAGTTTTGTGAACTAGACTAGACAAATCTGAGTGAAAACTTCAGGTTAAAAACGCATTATAAAACCCTGAAAGTTTTTCCTTGACTTCATTCAAAGTCTATTCACAAAATATATAAAGCGGGTTGTTTGATTTTTTATTTTCGATAAAAAGATTGAGAAAATGATTTATTCAAGTGTGTTTTTTTAAATAAAATTATATTATAAATAACATTTACTTGGGTGCAAATATTTATTTGTTGGCATTAGACCAGGTAGCTAAAAAATCTTTACATGTCTGCAAGGCAATTTCAGCTGCTCGGCACTTATCAAATATTTTATATTTTTCCATATACCACAGCTTGGTTTGGTTTTCCCCTGCCATGGAGATGACTTGCTCTATTTGTTGATGATGCAATTGAAGTATCGACTTTTCACTGCTTATTATCCCCCTGTCCAAATCAGAAGTAGAAACATCTTTTAGGATTCGATCCATTTTTTCTAAAGTGGCACCAATTTCTTCTTTCAAAAAGTTTAATTGGTCTTTTGCCTGTCGGATATTATTCATACATATAAATTTTAGTATTAAATTTAGACCCTTACATTTCCTTGTTGGGAAAGAGGGGTATTATTATTTTTAATGAAAGAAAAAAGATTAATTAACTCTCGTTCAATTTGTTGTGCCGGAGTAAGTCCCTGAGCAATTGGATAGACCTTTCTGTTTTTGATAGAAAGGATAGTTGGAATGGTTTGGATACCAAAGTGGTTGGTCAGGCTTGGCATTTCCTCCATATCTACATAGTAAAATAATACAGTTTTATAATATTTTTGCTCCATGGCTCTCAAAATTCTGCATACCATATTAGAAGTGCCGGACCAGCTTGTGCCAAACAGCAATACTGCCGGGGCACCTTGTTCCCACGTTCTTTTAAAAAAAGGAAGTTGCGAATGTTTATCTATTTTATTCATATTGAAATATCTAATTCAAGTTATGGGTAATGAAAGAGGCTGTGGGGTATTTTGGGCGAAATCTTTAATTTCGACTCAAAACACGACGCTTTTCCTTTCAGTGTTGATTATCCGTAACTTGCATTTTCTAATAATCATTTCTTGAGATCCCCAGTTTTTTCATTCTTGAGCGGAGTGTTTTGTCATTCATTCCCAATAATTGAGCAGCACCGGTATTGCCGCTCACTCTTCCCAGGGTTCGCTTCAATGCTTTCCTAATATGATCTCTTTGCATTTCTTCCATTGTTTTGAACTTTACAAGATTTCTTTTTTCTTTTTCATTAAAATACTCAGGGTGGATGCGCAACGTTTTCCCTGTGGTTAGGATGACAGCACGCTCTACCATATTTTCAAGCTCTCTTATATTTCCTAAAAAGGGGTACCCCATCAAATTGTTCAAATCATCTGAAAAAATTCTTTCAATATTTTTATTGTGTTTTTTATTATATTTTTTAATGAAAAAGTTGATTAAAGGGGGGATGTCTTCCCTGCGCTCCCGTAATGGAATATTATAAATAGGGAAGACGTGAAGTCGATAAAATAAATCTTCCCGAAATTGCCCGTTCCTTATCATTTGTTTTAGGTCTCTGTTAGTAGCAGCAATAATTCTTGTATGGGAATGTATAGTATGGTTACCTCCAAGTCTTTCGAAAGTGCCTTCCTGAAGCACACGCAATAATTTAGCCTGAAGTTCTAAAGGCAATTCTCCTACCTCATCTAAAAAAAGAGTAGAATAGGCAGCCTGTTCAAACTTCCCAATTTTCTGCTTATAGGCACCCGTAAAAGCCCCTTTTTCATGCCCGAAAAGTTCGCTTTCAATGAGTTGTGCCGGGAGGGTGCTACAGTTAATGGTTACCATCAAGTTATCGGATTGGGGACTGAGACGGTGGATGGCTTTTGCCAGTAGTTCCTTTCCTGTCCCTGTTTCGCCCATAATCAGTACAGTAGTGGGAGCATTTGCTACTTTTTCAACTTGAGCCAGAACTTTTTGATAAGCTGGATCTACACTGATAATGTTCACCTGGTCTGACTTTAGTATTTCTTTTAAATGTTGGTTTTCTTTTAATACGCTTCGATGCTTGTTATTCATTTCCTTTAGGTACAATTTTACTTCAGCCTGGTTTTTTTTCTTTCTGGTAATATTGTAAAGTAGAACACAAGCATATTCCTTTTTTTTGAAGTGAATCAGGCTTGCAGATAATTCCACTGGAATAGATATTCCAGATCTGGTTTTTAGGTAGGTTTCCCTGTCTTTAATTGTGACGCCATTTTTAAGTGCTGGCCAATCCTGTGTTAAGAAATTTTTGTGGTAATCTGGCAAAAATGAGGAGATGTTCCAACGCTTTTCTCCTTCTTCCAATAAATAACCTGTGTTTTTTTGAAAACTAATATTTCCATATATCAAAGAGCCATCTGCTCCCAGCCAAAGTAACATATAAGGTGCCTGATCTAAAGATTGTCGTGTTAATGTATTGAATTCTTTATGCATTACAGCGGTTTTAAGTTTGCATTTTTATTAATTTGACTAAATTTAGTCATTTTTCTTAAATAAAAGAATTTTTTTATTTTGATTTTAGCCTAAACTGTTGATTATTAGGTATTTATAGTTTGGCATGTGTTTTGAATTTATTAAAGTGTCTTTGATATATTTTTGTGTCACAAAATTGGATATATTTCTAAAAAAATAAAAATCAAAAGAATATGAATAAGTTACAGTTCATTAGTCAGCTTACTAAGGTAGAGGAGTTGTTGTTTGGTTTTGCAATGCGTCTTACCCGAAACAAGGAGGAGGCAGAAGATTTGATGCAAGAAACTTTATTGAGATCTTTTCGCAGTCGGGCCCGATTCAGGTTGAAAACTAATTTTAAAGCATGGATAACAACGATAATGTACAACTCTTATATTAGTGAATATCGGAAAAAGAAAACGCGCAGAAAGGTGGAGCAATCAGTAAATGATTTTCAAGTGATAGTTGCAAATCATGGGCATACGGCAGAGGCGGATAATGTCATTATGCAAAAAGAGTTAGAGGCCATGGTCCTGGGTCTTTCAGAGGAACATCGCAGTCCTTTCCTGTTGCATTATCAGGGGTATCAGTATGATGAAATTGCAGAATTACTCCAGCTCCCTATAGGAACTGTAAAAAGTCGTATTTACTATGCCAGAAAAAAACTTCAAGGTAAAATCAAAGCATTTTACCAGTTACCGGAATAGGGATACACTACTTGTATTTTTATTTATACTCGGGGTTCTGTCTTTACAGAACCCCTTTTTTAATCTTAAGCCTCACTCCGTTAGAAAAATATTCCCCTTAAACTCGTTTGTGAAGTGGTATTTATTCTGACTACTTGTGCAGGAATGATTTACTACACTGTGTAATAAATAATTTTGTAATTGTATCGCAGGCTTTAGCCTGCCTCGT